>JARRJE010000039.1:569-16712 GCA_037379765.1 Deltaproteobacteria bacterium | reverse complement strand
CATGGACAGCCAATCCTCCATCGGCTCCTCGGTGAGCAAAACCTTGCGCAACGATGCGCTGATCGCCATCGCCATTTCCCTGCTCGGGGTGATCGTCTATCTCGCCTTCCGTTTCGATTTCCAGTTCGGCATCGCTGCCACCATTGCCACCTTCCACGACGTGTTGACCGTGCTCGGCATCTGCTGGTTGTTCGATAAGGAGATCAACCTACTCCTCATCACTGCCCTGCTTACCTTGGCCGGTTATTCATTGAACGATACGGTTATCATTTTCGACCGCATCCGGGAAACCCTCACCAAGACCAAGGCGGGGTCCAGCTTCGCAGAAGTCATCAATCGCAGCGTCAACGAGGTGATGACTCGGACGGTGGGTACATCGCTTACCACCCTCCTGGCCCTGCTGGCCCTGTTCTTCTTCGGGGGGTCGGTGATCCATGAGTTCTCCTTCGCCCTGCTGGCGGGGATCCTGGTGGGCACCTACTCCTCGATCTTTGTCGCCAGCCCGCTGCTTTCCCTCTGGCGAAGGGGCAAAGTGACCGCCTGAACACCCGCATTTACCGGCACCGCATCTGCCCGCGCTCAGAGCAACCAGCATACGAGGTATAGCTTCGCTCTAAGCACGAACATCTGATGCACCAGTGAATGCTTACCTGCCGGTGATTGAATGAAGGCTCCATTGACAAGAAGAGACACTCCAAATGCTTGAGGATCTTGCCTCTGAATACGTTCGCCCTCTGAGTGCGGAAGAGAGTTTTCAGTTCCGCTGCCATTCCGGCGTCGCCTGCTTTAATGAATGCTGCCGCGAGCTGGAGCTGGCCCTTACCCCGTATGACGTCTTGCGCCTCAAAGGGGCACTTGGCCTTACCAGCGAACAATTTTTGGAGCAGTATGCCCTGATCGAACAGGCGGAAGAGGAACCGTGGCCGCGGGTCTATTTGGGGATGGTGGACGACGGCCGAGGGAGCTGCCCTTTTGTGTCTCCTGCCGGCTGCCGGGTCTATGAAGACCGACCGGGAGCCTGTCGGATGTACCCTCTGGGTCGGGGCGCACGCAGGACGCCCACCGGGCGGGATGAGATTTATGTACTCCTCACCGAACCCCACTGCCTGGGTTTTGCCGAGGCGCGGACCCAGACCATCGGCCAGTGGCTTGGCGATCAGAAGCTGATGACGTATAATGCGGTGAATGATCAGGTTGCGGCCATTTTCCACCACGAGCGGCTCGCGGAGCTGCGGCCCGGCCCGGCCGAGCAGGAAAAATTTCTGCTGGCCCTTTACCGTCTGGACGAATTTAAAAATATGATTTTGGCGCCAGACTTCACGGCGCCGCCGGAGGTCGACGAGCTGGACCCCGGGAAAATTGCAGCCAACGAGCTGGCTTTGCTCCGTTATGCCATTCGCTGGCTCCGCTTCGATCTTTTCGGCGACCGATTCTGATTCCATGACCACCACCGCCGCCTCCCATTACGATGCCGGCAGCCCGGAGTTTCTGCCCTTAGGCCCGGAGAGCACCGATCGTCTGCTGCAGGTCGCCGCCGGCTATTGCGATCATGAGGGAGGCTGCCATGGCCCGGACCACACCGTGCGGGTGCACCGCACAGCTCTGTGGATTGGCTCCCGGATGGGGGCCGACCTGAAGGTGCTGAGCGCCGCTGCCCTCCTGCATGATGTGGGACGGCGGGACGAAACCAATTCTCGGGGGGTGGTCTGTCATGCCCGACGCGGGGGGGAGCTGGCCCGGGAGATCTTGGCCGGCTTCGGCTTCGAGGCCGAGGCCGTCGAGCGGGTCGTGCATTGCATAGTCACCCATCGTTACCGGGACGGCCAGGTTCCTGCCTCCCTTGAAGCCAAGATCCTATTTGATGCCGACAAGCTCGATTCGGTCGGTGCCATCGGAATCGGCCGGGCCTTCCTCTTCGCCGGCCAGGTGGGTGCCCGGCTCCACAATGAAAACAGCACAATCGAAGGCACCGAGCCCTATTCTGTCGAGGATACCGCTTACCGCGAATTCAAGCTCAAGATGAGCAGGATCAGGGACCGGATGCTGACCCCCCTGGGCCGGCAACTGGCCGGGGACCGCCACGAGTTCATGGAGATGTTTTTCGCCCGCCTGGAAAGAGAAATCAGCCAGCTGCCAAGTGTGGTGATCGATTCAAAAGAAGGAGCTAAACCATGCCACCAGAGGTGAAGGTGATCGTGATCACCGGCTACGGCACCAACTGCGAGATGGAGATGGCCCACGGGTGCCGGCTGGCCGGGGCCGAACAGGTGGACATCATCCATATGAGCGAGCTGCTCTCCGGGGAAAGGAAGCTCGACGACTACCATCTGCTCTGCCTTCCCGGCGGCTTTCTGGACGGGGACGATTTAGGCGCGGGCCAGGCCGGCGCCCACCGGATGAAGCAGGCCGCCGTCAAGGGGAGCGGCGAGAAAATCCAGGAGCAGCTTTACCGGTTCATCGAGGCGGGCAAGCTGGTGCTCGGTATCTGCAACGGGTTCCAGGTGATGGTCAAGACGGGTATTCTCCCGGGTCTGGATAGTAATTACGACCGGCGGGACGTTAGTCTCACCCACAACGATTCCAGCCGTTTCGAAGACCGCTGGGTGGCCCTGGCCGTCAACGAAAAATCTCCCTGCATCTTCACTCGGGGGCTTACGAGTTTCTATTTTCCGGTCCGGCACGGCGAAGGCAAATTCGTGGCCAGAAGCGAGGACCTTCTTAACCGAATCCGCGATGAGCAGCTTGTGGCCCTTCGTTATGCAGATCTCCAGACCGGAGAGCCCACCTTGAAGTATCCGGACAATCCGAACGGCTCGCCTGATGCCATCGCCGGAATCTGTGATCCCACTGGCCGCTTGTTTGGCCTGATGCCCCACCCCGAGGCGTTTCTGCATCGGACCAACCATCCACGGTGGACGCGGGAAGAGCTGCCGGAAGAAGGTCAGGGTGTGGCCCTGTTGCGGAACGGGATCGAGTTCATCCGGAACAATCTGTTGTAAAGGTTAAACGGGGAGGTCTTCGCAACCGGGCGGCGTTAAAGCGCAGCTCATGCGGCCGCTCCAGCAGCTTTAATCCACGCTTGGGCCGCCTTGGATCAAACCAGAATTCTCACCATCATCTCCGAGTTTCGGAAATCCATCCTGCACCTGGCTATCGCCCTGGTGGCCGGGACGGCCGCCCTCTATTTTTTATCTCCATTCATCCTTCATCATCTGCAGGATCACCTGAACCAGCAGCTTTCCTTTTTTCGGGTCGCCGAACCGTTCATTGCTCATATCAAGCTCGCTTTCCTCACCGCGGTCTTTTTGCTTTTTCTTTCTGCTATCTGGTCACCCTGCCGTTCGGGGTCAAATTCCTGCTGGGTTACCAGTCGGTCCAACTGCGGCCGGTCATCGCCATCGGCCGCTTCGTGAATTTTGTCGCCGTTTTTCTCCTCGGATTCGGCATCATTTTCGAGCTGCCCCTGTTCATGGTCTTTTTGGCCAAGGCGCACATCTGCCCCCGCAGCTCCTTTGAGCGCAACCGGCGGTATGCGGTGCTGGCGATCGCCATCGTGGCCGCTGTCCTGACCCCGACACCCGATGCGGTGAATATGGCCCTCATGGGGGTGCCCCTTTATCTCCTTTACGAGCTGGGAATTCTGCTGCTGCGACTGCTAAAGATCTGCTAATTGCCGCAGGGCACCGCTCTAATAATGAGACTCGTAAAGACACCGCAGATTCGTGACACCGCTCCCGTCACATAGCGGCTATCGCGACCGACCGCGTTTCCCAAATTTAGGAAAACCGGACTTTTTAGGGGGAGGCAAGCCAACTCAGGAGAGCCGCCGTTTTTATGGCAGGATCGTTTCCTGGGGACTCCAGGATCTCTTTGATTGCAGGGCAAGCCAGGAGGTCGAGAATGGAGCGGTTCTTTCGTCGGGCCTCTTCGCGGCAGGCTTCGATCAATTGACGCTGCTCACCGCCTCCTATGCCTACCAGTTGGATGATCTCGAAGAGCGCATGCCGATCGATGAAAGGCAGTTCGCCCAGCTCCCTTGCCGTTTCTTCCTTGAGGCTTCCGGCGTGCACCGCCTTTAGTAAGGGCTCTTCCAGCTCCAGCAGCCGGATCTGCTTCCGAGAGTCGGTCTGAAGAGTGAGACCGAGGAGAGGGAAATAGCGAACTGCGATCCGTTCTTCATCGAGATAGCGGCCTACCTTCTGGAGAAAGAGGGTTCGTTCGATGGGGGAAAGGGGCCGCCCGGCGAGGGTATCTTCCAGATTCAAGACCAGGCCCTCAAGATCAGGGGCTTGCTCAGGCAGCACGAGGCAAGTGCAGCCTGAGGCCTTCAACTCGTCCTGGACCGCTTGCAGCCGCCTGCGGCCAGCGATCACTCGATAGCCGGCTGCTGCGGCTTTGAGAAGCGGTGGGTGGAGGATGCCTACTCGGACAATCGAGCGGGCCAAGGCATCCGGCACCTCGATTTCGGGCCAGGGCAAAAGGCTGAAGGTGTCGTCCTCCAGATCGATCTGGGAAAGCAGGATCCGGAAGGCAGCGAGGTGAAAGGGCATTAGGCGCCAATAAAGCTGAAGGAAAAGCACTTGGGAGCCGGCTGTTTAGAATAGCCGTTCCCTTTCCTTTCGAAAAGGTTCTTTTTTCCTTGTTGCAGGTCAAAATTCTTCAGGATGAACCGGTCTTGCATTGTGCTCTAATTTCCGGTTTTTTTCTCTTGCCGGTCAGGAAAGTCTTCTTGTAAGACAATGAGACATTGTTCAACGGGAGCCATGATTTATCGGCTTCGCAAAAAGAAGTGCTGCCAATAGTTCACGAGTTCTTATTGTTTGGTGTTTTAGCGGTTCCTCACCGGATTTTGGTTCTTTGCGAGAGCATCAATGATTTCGCGTCAACAGGGAATGATCGGCACGGACTGGCTCCAGGGCTATCCGTCGGAGGTCAGGCAGGCGCTGGCAGCGGCGGGCCGCCAGTGCCCGGTGCTGTTTATGGCCGGCGGCACGGTCCGCGATCTGCTCTTAGGCCGCCAGCCCCGCGATCTGGATCTAACGGTGCCGGCGCGGGCGATGGACTGCGCCCGCTTCCTGGCCGAGTTTTTGAAGGGCGCCTTTGTACCTCTGGATGATGCAGAGGATGTGGGCAGAGTGGTCTGGCAGGAGTATACCATTGATTTTGCCTCATTTCGGGAGGGAACCACCACCATCGAGGCGGATTTAGGCCGGCGGGATTTTACGATCAACGCCTTGGCTGTGCCACTAGAGATCAGCCTTCGGGAAGTGCGGCCTTCGGGGCTGTTGCTGGATCCCACCGGCGGCCTGGAAGACTTTGCCCAAGGCCGGTTGCGGGCCACGTCAGACGAAATCTTCGCGGCTGACCCCTTGCGCCTGCTCCGCGCTTATCGCTTTGCCGCCACCCTGGGTTTCGCTCGCGACGAGCATCTGGAGGGGCTGATCCGGCGGGATCGGGAGCTCATCGGTCGCACTGCAGCCGAGCGGATCGCCGCCGAGCTGCAGCTGGTGATGGCCTCGAAGCGGGCGCATGGCCAGTTTACCGCCATGGCGGCGAGCGGGCTGCTCTGGGCGATCTTTCCGGAGCTGCAGGAGGGAGTGGGGATAGCCCAGCCGGCCGGCCATCATCTGGATGTTTTTCACCATAACCTTGCCGCCTTGGGCGCCATGGAGGAAGTCCAGAGAGAGCCCGGCCGCTACTTCCCCTTCCATGATCATGACCTGCGCACCTACCTGGAGCCGGAGGCCCGAAAGGTCCGACTTAAGTGGGCATCCCTGTTTCACGATCTCGGCAAACCGGGAACCTGCCGGCTCCGTAACGAGCGTATCACTTTTTACGGCCATGATCGAGCCGGGGCTGAACGCTCGGCAGCCATTACCGCTCGTCTGCGTTGGAGCCGGGAAGAGGGCAGGCAGGTGGCCCGACTTGTCGATTTGCATATGTGGCCCTTTCACCTGCTCAATGCTCGCATGAAAACGGGAATCACCACCAGGGCCTGTCTGCGGTTGGTGAAAGCGGCCGGCGACGAGCTTCCCGGGCTTTTTCTCCTGGCCATGGCGGATAGCCTCGCTTGCGCCGGAGCGGGCAAACCTCTTGACACGGAAAAGGACCTGGCGGCGCTCTACCGTCAAGTGGATGAGATCTACCAACTCAGCATCAAACCGGTTTTCGAGCAACCGCGCCTGTTGACCGGTCACGATCTGCAAGAACTTTTTCGGCTGCCGCCAGGGCCGCTTATCGGCCGTTTGCTGCAGGAAGTGGAGCAGGCCCAGGTGGCGGGCGAAGTGAGCAGCCGGGAAGAGGCGGTGACCTGGCTCACCTCCAGGCTGGGCGGCGGAAAGCAGGACTGACTTCCTCCGAGTTTCCAACACAACAATTCTCGTCACTAATCAGGGAGAAGAGATGGCAACCACAAGACCGAAGGGGCCTTTTTGCGCCTTCAATCACTGGCCGGCGGGCCAGGATTTGAAAAACCGCATTTTGTGGCACATCGAGAGCAGCCAGGGACGAGATCCGCAACGGGCTGACCAGCGGGATGCATGCAAGGCGCTCTCTTATGCCGTCCGGGATCTTCTGGTGGAGAAATGGCTTCGTACCCAGAAGGAGAATTACGCCCGGCGGAGGAAACGGGTCTATTACCTTTCGCTCGAATTTCTCATTGGGCGCTCGCTCGGCAACAGCCTCATCAATCTGGGCATGCACGAAGAAGGCTCTCGGGCCCTGGAAGAGCTCGGATATGAGATGGAAGAGATCCGGGAGCAGGAGGAAGACGCTGCCCTCGGCAACGGCGGTCTCGGCCGGTTGGCGGCCTGCTTTCTCGATTCTATGGCGACCTTGGGCATTCCCGCTTATGGCTACGGCATCCGCTACGAGTATGGCCTCTTCCGTCAAAAGCTGGTGGACGGCTTTCAGGTGGAAAGCCCTGACAATTGGCTGCGGTACGGCACCCCCTGGGAGTTCGCACGGCCCGATTATCTCCATCCGGTCCGCTTCTACGGCCGGGTGCTTAGCTTCACGGATGAAGCGGGGCGCTACCGAGTCGAGTGGGTGGATACCGAGGAAGTGATGGCCATGGCCTGTGATCACCTGGTGCCCGGCTTCGACAACGAGCACGTCATCAACACGCGGTTGTGGACCGCTCATGCCTCTCGCGAGCTTGATCTTTCTCTGTTCAACAGCGGCGATTACATTTCGGCCGTGCACGGCAAGGTCGAATCCGAAACCATTTCCAAAGTGCTCTATCCGCCGGATGAAGTGGAGCAGGGGCGAGAGCTCCGTCTAAAGCAGCAATATTTTTTCGTTGCGGCCACCTTTCAGGACATTTTTCGCCGCTATAAAAAACACAATACCTCCTTTGATCGCTTCAGCGATGAGGTGGCGGTGCAGCTCAACGAGACCCACCCGGCGATCGCCATTCCGGAACTGATGCGGCTGTTGGTGGACGAGGAGGGGCTTTCGTGGGATCAGGCCTGGAATCTCTGCATCGAAACCTTTGCCTACACCAACCACACCCTGATGCCGGAGGCGCTGGAGACTTGGCCGGTTTCTCTCCTCGGTCGGGTGCTGCCCCGCCATCTGGAGATCATTTACGAGATCAACAGGCGGTTCTTGGCGGAGGTGGCCGCGCGCTATCCTTGCCAGCCGGAAAAATTGCGTCGGATGTCGCTCATCGGAGAGGGGCGAGTGAAGAATGTGCGGATGGCCCATCTGGCCATCGTCGGCAGTCATTCGGTGAACGGGGTAGCCCGGGTGCATACCCGTCTGCTTGAAGACAGGCTGTTTCGTGATTTCGCAGAATTCTTCCCAGGCCGCTTCAATTGCAAGACCAACGGCATCACTCCTCGGCGGTGGCTGCTCAAATGCAATCCCGGTTTGGCCGGGCTGATCATCGAAACCATCGGCGGCGAATGGGTCACCGATCTCGATCATTTGCGCCAGCTTGAACCTTATGCCGAGAACTCTGCCTTCAGGGAGAAGTGGCGTCGGATCAAGCAGGAGAACAAGGAACGGCTGCGGGGGATTATTCGCGCCGCCTGCGGCCTGGATGTGGACCCGGCCTCTCTGTTCGATGTACAGGTCAAACGGATCCATGAATACAAGCGGCAGCTGCTCAACGTGCTGCACGTGATCACCAGGTATCACCGACTGCTGGCCGATCACAGAGCGCAAACCGTCGCGCGCACCTTCGTTTTCGCCGGTAAGGCTGCTCCTTCTTACAATCAGGCCAAACTCATCGTTAAGCTCATCAATGCGGTGGCAGCGGTTGTTAATAACGATCCGCGGACGGCCGGCCGCCTGCAGGTGGCCTTTATTCCCGATTACGGGGTGTCGCTCGCCGAAAAGATCATCCCGGCAGCGGATCTTTCCGAGCAGATTTCCACTGCCGGCACCGAGGCCTCGGGCACCGGCAATATGAAATTCGCCCTGAACGGGGCGCTCACTATCGGCACCCTGGACGGGGCCAATATCGAGATCCGCGATGAAGTGGGCGAAGAGAACATGTTCATCTTCGGCCTGACCGTGGCCGAGGCCGAGCGCGAGCAACAGTATCCCACTCGTTCCCCTCGGCAGATCTATGAAGCCGATGCCGAGATCAAACGGACGGTGGACAGCATCGCCCGGGGCGAGTTCAGCAACGGCGACCAGGAGCTGTTCCGGCCCATCGTCGGGGCTCTGCTTGCCCCGAAAGACCGTTACTTACTGTTACAGGATCTGGAAGACTATCTGCGCTGCCAGGCGGAGGTGGACAGGGCATTCGAGGACCAGGAAGAGTGGACCAAGAAATCGATTCTGAACGTGGCCCGGATGGGGCGCTTCTCAAGCGACCGGACGGTGAGGGAATATGCCGAAGAGATCTGGGGGGTAAGGGTGGATTAGGGTTGACCCGGTCGGATCTGCTTCTTACAACTGATCGGCCTGCTCAAAGAAGCTTGGGGACCCATATCCCTCAATTCGCACAAGAGGACCTTCGGTGACAACAACCACCACGGAGGGGAGACCCGAGCCGAGCAGTCGATATCTGCTGGGCCTCTCCATCACCGCCCTCGGCGTCGTTTACGGCGATATCGGGACCAGTCCCTTGTATGCCCTTAGGGAATGTTTCTACGGCGGCTATGGCATCAGAGTCAGCCATCTCAATGTGCTCGGCGTGCTCTCCCTGATTTTCTGGTCGATTCTTCTGGTTATCTACCTCAAATACCTGGTGTTCGTGCTGCGGGCGGACAATCGTGGCTAAGGCAGCATCATGGCCCTCACTGCCCTGGTGACTCTTGTCCGCGTTTCGGCCCATGAAGGGCGATGTCTGCTGATTTTCCTCGGCATGTTCGGGGCCGCTCTCCTGTATGAGGACGGCGCGCGCGCATTATCACCCCGGCCACCTCGTCGGAGTTGTGCATTCCATAAATGCGCCGGTCCATACGGGAGGGGTTCGGGAGCGAGCCCCTGGGATGCCTGCGGTCCTACGAGATCGACAACATAGACTACGAATGCGGCCACCATGTGGCCCTCACTCCCTCTGGATTCGGTAATCATGGAGTTCATCCGGGATAGCCGGTCGGTGGGCCCTGGGGAAGAGGGAGAGATCGTCTGCACGGTGCTCAACAACTACACTATACCCTTAATCCGTTACAACCTCCATGATATCGGCGGTTTTACGACAGAAGTCTGCCTTACGGTCGCACCTTCCAGCTCATGAAGATGATCGGAGGCGGGCGTATGATTACCTGGTTCATGCTAAGGGGATCAGAAAATCGTCCTGGAATCGATGGGGCCTTTTTCTGCCCTTGGCCGAGTTTCTGCACGAATATCGGGTGGTGCAGAGCCGCATCGATGATTTCCAAGTCGCGGTTGTGCCCAACCGCCGCTTCCATCAGGGAATTGAGCAATCCATCGTTGATAAGATCCAGCTAGTGGTTCCCGGGCCCAGGGTGGAGGTCCTTGTCAATGAACGGATTGATCGGGAGCCCTCGGGCAAGTTTAAGGGTTTTAAGACCCTGGTGCGCGATTGAGATTCCAGCCAAGGATGTCCTGTTATTTGCCGCCGATGACATCCCGGAGTATTTTCCCCAGTTCGTCGAGCTTGTACGGCTTGGGGATTACACCACAAAAGCCGCATTTTGCATAATCGAACATGATCGGATCATTGGCGTAGCCGCTCGCCACGATGACCTTCGCCTGCGGGTCCAATTCGCGAAGGTGGCGGACGGTCTCCCTGCCGCCCATACCGCCGGGTATGGTCAGATCAGTGATCACCGCAGTAAAAGAATCGCCCGTTTTTATGGCATTCTCATATGCTGCTACTGCTTCGGTCCCGTCTTTGGCTGTCTCGACCCGATATCCCAAGTGCTCCAGTAAATCGGCAGCGATCTTCGCCACGGTTTCGTCATCATCCATGATCAGAATTCGGCCGGTACCCTGAAATGGCAAAAAGTTTCTTTCGGTTTTTGGAACCGTCTCTTTCTTCCCCGCAGCTGGCAGGAAAATTGAAAATGTGCTTCCTTCTCCCGGCGAGGAATCAACAATGATTGTGCCGTCATGCCTTTTCATTATCGAATAGGAAATGGCCAAACCCAAGCCGCTGCCGTTTTCCTTGGTAGTAAAGTAGGGATCGAAAATTTTTTTCTGGTAATTCTTAGGAATGCCGATTCCCTGATCGGTCAGCTCGATTCGCACGTATTTCCCGGGCTTCAGATCATAAGGGTTGTTGGATCCGATCGTCTCATTGCGGGCGCTTGCCTTCAGGATTCCTCCTTCGGGCATGGACTGGGAGGCATTGATCGCCAGATTATTGATGACCTGATTGATCTGGTTTTCATCGACTTCAGCCAGCCAAAGATCATCAGCAAGAGAGCATTCGCTTTTCACATTGGATCCCCGCAGGGCAAATTCCACCGATTCGTGGATCAGTGGCCGCACTGATGACACCTTTTTAATAGGAGCGCCACCTTGAGAGAAGGTAAGAAGCTGCTGGGTGATCCCCCTTGCCCGGACTGCTGCTTTTTCAGCGGTGAGAAGTCTGGAAAATGCCTTTTCTGAAGGCGGCAAAAACATCTTGGCCAACTCGATATTCCCCAGAATTGCGGTAAGGATGTTATTGAAATCGTGGGCGATGCCGCCGGCAAGAAATCCGATCGACTCAAGCCTCTGGGCTTTTTGCAGTTCTTCTTCGGCAATTTTACCTTCGGTAATATCTCGATTGCTTGCCCGACGGCCCATGTATTGCCCATCCTGCCCGTAAACCGGCCGACAGGCATGAGCTATCCAGTGTTGTTCGCCTTTTCGGTCCGATATCCTGAATTCGGATTCGCAGACCCGGTCACTTTCTGTCAGGTACTCCTGCAAATGCTCTAAAAACGAATCGCGGTCATCTGGGTGAACCAGGAACCCGAGGAGATCAGGATCATTTTTGAACTCCTGAGGAGTATAGCCTGTGATTTTTTCGCAGGCCGGTGAGATATAGATGGGATTGCCTTCCGGATCGATCCAATATTCCCAATCGTAAGTGAAGTCGGCAAACATCCGGAATCGTTCTTCACTCTTCTTCAGCTCTTCCTCGATCTGTTTACGGGGGGCAATATCACGGACCATCTCGATAGCGGCAATGATTTCCCCGGAAGCGTTTTTCAGCGGCGAGGCCGTGATCTCGACATGCCTTACACCATCCGGAGGACAGGTGGTCCGCTCGTGGGTGTGCATCTTTCCGTCCAGGAAGGAAAGAGCTACCGGACAATCTTGGCAGATTTGCTCACGAAAGGAATAAGCGCGATAGCAGTATTCCCCGACGTGATTGCCGGTGATCTTCTTGTGGGCCTCATTTTGGTATATGATTTTATAGCTCTTGTCCTGAATGCTGACACCGTCACCCATGCAATCCAGGAATTGATTAAAATTGATGATTTCCTCGGTGTCATTCAGCAAAAGAACGACTTCACCACCAAGTTGTCTGATGTTATCCCTGCAAAGCTTTTTCAGCATTGATCACCATAAGCCTTTGATAAGATTTCATCTTCTTCAGATTAACAAAAATGCTGAAACTAAATATAATATGAAAAAATAGGATATTCAATTATGACAAGAAAAGGCCGGGAATATTGACGCATTCCCGGCCTTCTGGTTATCCGATTCGCCATCATGGCCTACTTGGAAATCGCCAGGTCGAAGGCCTCCTGAATATTATGAACGTAGTGGAAAGTCAGGCCCTCCTTGACATGGTCTGGGATCTCCACCACGTCTTTTTCATTGATCGCCGGCAGAATTACTTCTTTGAGGCCGGCGCGCACTGCGGCCAGCACAAGTCCCTGCGCACACTCCTGTCGGTGAGCAGCGAGCAAAGGGAAACCACCATGGCGACCCCCGCCGACGGGCCGTCCTTGGGAATGGCTCCTTCTGGGATGTGGATGTGGATGTCGGTCTGGGTAAAGGTCTCGTCAGGGATACCCAAGTCCTTTGCCTTGGAGCGGATGTAAGTAAGCGCGGCGGTGGCCGACTCCTTCATGACGTCGCCCAACTTGCCGGTCAAGGTGAGTCCGCCCTTGCCGGGCATTTTCGCCGCTTCGATGAACAGGATCTCGCCGCCTACCGGCGTCCAGGCCAGTCCCGTGGCCAGACCCGGCCCCCAGGTCCGGGCCTTGGTCTCCTGGAAAAAGCGGGCCGGACCCAGAAAATCTGCCAGGTCCTTCGGCTTGACGGTGATAAGGCCGGTGGCGCCGGCCACGATGTCTTTGGCCACCCCACGGCAAACAGCCGCAATCTGCCGCTCGAGGGTCCGTACCCCGGCCTCCCTGGTGTAGGACCGGATGATCCCCCTGATTGCCTCGTCGGTGAACTGCAAGTCGTCCTCGTTCAGGCCGTGCGCCTCGAGTTGCTTGGACACCAGATGGGTCTTGGCAATTTCCAGCTTTTCGTCCTCGATATAACCGGAGAGCTCGATGATGTCCATGCGATCTCGCAGTGGGCCGGGTATGGTGTCCAGCACGTTGGCGGTGGTGATGAACATGACTTTGGAGAGGTCGAAGGGGATCTCCAGATAATGGTCGGCGAAAGTCGAGTTCTGCTCCGGGTCGAGGACCTCGAGCAGAGCTGAGGCGGGATCGCCTCGGAAGTCCATGCCGATCTTGTCGATTTCGTCGAGCATGAAGATGGGATTGCTCGAGCCAGCCTTGCGCAGGCTCTGGATGATGCGGCCGGGCAGGGCGCCGATGTATGTGCGCCGGTGGCCGCGGATCTCTGCCTCGTCGCGGACGCCTCCCAGCGAAATGCGGACGAACTTCCTGCCCATGGTGCGGGCAATGGATTGGCCGAGGGAGGTCTTGCCGACCCCTGGCGGCCCCACGAAGCAGAGAATCGGCCCATGCATGTCCTGCTTGAGCTTTCGCACCGCCAGAAATTCGATGATGCGTTTTTTGATCTTCTCGAGTCCGTAATGGTCCTCGTCCAAATTGTGTTGGGCCTGCTCCAGGTCGAGATTGTCCGGGGTGGTGGTCGTCCAGGGCAGATCGAGGATCCAGTCGAGATAATTGCGCGATACCGTGTATTCAGGCGATGAGGGTGGAATCCGGCCTAGCCGGTCCAGTTCTTTTTCCGCAGCCTTCTGGGCCTCTTCGGTGAGCTGGACCTTCGCCAGCCTCTCCCGCAGTTCCTTGAGATCGACGTGTTCCTCCTCTTCGCCCAACTCCTTGCGGATGGCTTGCAGCTGTTGGCGGAGGAAGAACTCCCGCTGCTTTTCATCCATGTCCTCTTTGATGCTCTTCTGGATCTGGGCGCTCATCTCCACTGTTTCCACGCGTTTGTTGAGCTCGCGAGCGGCGCGGTGGAGGAGCTGTTTGAGGTCCTCGATCTCAAGAATCTCTTGCTCCTCCTCGATCGGCAGGTTGCATTGGGAGACGATGAGGTAAGCGATATGGAAGGGATTGGTGAGTGACTGGACGGTCATCGGCAGCTCCGGCGCCAGTTGGGCCAACTCGGCAAGCCGCTTGAACTGGTTGCGCAAGCTGATGAGGAGCGCTTCGACTTCCAGTTCGCTGACTTCAACCATCTCGATCGGTTCCACCCGGGCTCGGAAAAAAGGTTCCTGCTGGGTGTACTCCCGGATGCGCAGCTTTTTGACGGCGCTCATCAGCACCTGGTAGGTACCGTTATCGGTTTTGAGCAGCTTGTGGATGTACCCCATGACTCCCACGTCATACAAAACTTCCGGCCCCGGTTTCTCCAAATCTTCGCTGGACTTGTAAGCCACCGCCGCCACCAGGCGGTCCTTGAGCAAGGCTTCGTCAATAAGTTGTTTGGAGGAACTTTCACTGATCTGAAGCGGAAAGCCCATCCCAGGGTAAAAAACGAACCCTCGCAGCGGCAATACCGGCAGCTCTTCGGGCACCGGCAGCTTGGAAGGATTGACAGATCCGTTTTTTTCTTTCTTGGCTTCTGTTGTTTCCTTGGCTTCTTTAATTATGTCATTCATGCATGAAACTCCATTTTCTGGTCTTCGGCCCGGCAGCGGTTTCCGAAGTCCGAGGGATCGTAGACTTGGCAGCGAATTATCCCACTTGGACGCTGATCTTTCCCTTGTGGCCGAGCTTGGGCAAACGAATCAGCAGGTAGCCGTTTTTGTAAACAGACGAAGTGCCGGCAACATCCACTGCCACGGGCAGGGAGAGGGTCCGTTCGAAGCGGCCATGCTCGATTTCCAGTTGGTGAATGCAAGAGGCGTTCTCGATCGCGGGAAAACGGCGATCACCGGCAACGGTCACACTCCGCTGCTCGGCAACGACCGAAATGTTCTCCGGTTCAATGCCCGAGATTTCGAGACAGATCACGACTTCGTTTTCGGTCTCGTAGACATCGGCGGGCGGGACCCAGTCGCTGCCCGTTTGAAACGGTGTCATCCGCGTCAGCGACATGTTTCGCAGCATCCGACCCATTTGTTTTTCCATCTCGGCGAATTGCTTGGACATGCGTTTTCGGGACTGATCCATGACATCCTCTTTGTTGATCTCAGAGTGTTCGGTTGCAAAAAAGCTGCAGCCCGCTTGGGCCCTCTTATCGTTTACCGTATCATTTCAGCCGATTGTAACAAAAGTAAAATAAGGACTGACTCCTGCCATGGCAAGGCTCCTCTTGTCTCTGGGGAGAGGGAGCACTTGATCGAACCGCACTCATTGACCCAGGTCGGGAGGAGGACTCTTGCAGGATAATCCTTCATATCTTTCTGAAAAAAATGAGGTATTGTGACTCCTTGGCAAGTTCGATTATCCATCCTTCATTAACCGGAATGGTAGGCTGTTAGGGAAAATGGAAGTCGTGAGTGGGAAGAGGCGCTTGGCCTCGATCAGACGGTATTCCGATGCTGGAATGGATCGCAACCACGAGCTGAAGATCAAGAAAATGAACTGCTTCTATTGTCCTCCTGCAATGCCTCTCTGTTTGATGAAGATCCTGGCAGGCCGGTCTGGAGTGAGACCACAAGAAAGATCTGGCGGCCCAGAAAGAGCTGAGAATGAGAGGCCAGGGGCGATGGAAAAGGGGGCCGGGCAGGAGTCAAATTGAACCGGCCGTCGGCCCGTTTCGAAGTCCGTGCCCTTCGGTTCATCGCCTTGACCCGACGCGGCAGGCATTCTATTCAACGAAGCCCTTGCCGTTGCAAATGGGGCAGGTCTCCTCCCTGGCGCAAGAACAGTCCTTCCACTCCTCACCGACCATGCTGCCCCGCCATTCGTTATCGCACACGCATCGCCCTGGAATGGTGCCTTTTCCTTTGCATTCCGGACAGGGCTTCTTTTTGGTTTCCTTCACGAGACTCATCCCCTTTGAATGAAATGGTATTATAGATCATATGGTTATTTTTCATGATAGGAATTGGCCGTGGAAAAAGCAAATCTGCCTGAAGTGCGGAATACGTACAAAAAGAGAGGATAGGTGATTGAGTGCCTTGAGAGTTGAAATTGGGGTTTCTCCTGCGACTCTTATCTGCTCATCTTCTGTTATCTTCACGGTAAATGCAGAGATGGGGGTCACATCGTGGCAGGTTGCTTCTCGACCTGCGGCGTATCCCGTGTGATTCGGAACAAACCGTTGCCCCAGAATTGCCCCGCGTAAAGGTCTCCCCGGTAGACGACGGCCACTGAGGCGCCGCTCAATAGCCGGCCATCA
>JARRJE010000039.1:0-552 GCA_037379765.1 Deltaproteobacteria bacterium | reverse complement strand
TCCGGTAGACATCGGAAGGCGAGGGCGCCTGTGGGTCGATGAACTTGTAGCGCATGTATTTGAGCCGGTCAGGATGTCCTGCGGTGTACAGTGTGGTGTGGTCCCGTACCCCTCCCGGACCGAGTCCCCATAAAAGGTTGTCAACGGCCGAGGCGAAGCGAATGCGTTCGATCCGTTCCCCGATGTCACCGGTGGCCGGGTCCCGCCTGTGAATATCGATCACTTCGTCCATACTGCCGGCCACGTAAAACCGGTCATCATGCACCGCCAGGCCGTTGGCATAGCGGGGACCAGTGAGCACAATCCGCCAGCGGCCGTTGCGGTAATGGATTACGTTGGAGGTGACCCGCAGTTGGAAGAATTCCAGCAGCTTCGTCACCACCGAATGGGCGTTGATTTCGTTCGAGACATAGAGCTGGCCATCCGGGGTGGCGAAGATTTCGTTAGGGCTCGCAATCAAGGGGTCGGCCAGGGTTTCCTCGTGGCGGAGGCCGCCGTCCTCTCCTACCGTGAATATCTCCACCGTATGGAGGAGTGGCCGTCCGCCGGCCG
>JARRJE010000038.1:0-9127 GCA_037379765.1 Deltaproteobacteria bacterium | reverse complement strand
GTTCTACAACCGGCACCGCCTCCATTCGAGTCTCGGATATTTGAGCCCCGTTCAATTCGAGGAGGCATATTTTAAACTTGCAGCTTAACCGACTGTCCACTAAATCGGGGCAAGGTCAAATTCAGAAATCCCTACCAACTTCCCACTATCCGTCGCCCCGCTCCAGTTCGTCCAGCTGCTCCCGGAACTGCTGCAGGTCGTTGGTGGGCAGACGGCAGCTAAAATTCTTGCAGACATGGGCCGTGGCCCTGCCGTCGAGCATGGTCGTTTCGGCCACGAACGGCAGCCGTCGGCCCAGCCATTGCTGGCCCTTGCCTCCGTCGGCCAGCAACAGCGCCGTATGGGGCAGAAAGCGATGGTGGACCTCGGCGAGCAGCTGCCGAGTATCATTGGACCCGGGCCACCCGGCAATGACAATCTGGCTGGGGACGGCAAGCTGGAATCCAAGGGCCGCGGTCATCTGCGGCATGACCAGAGGGGATTCGCGCAGGGTATCTCCAAAGGCGGCGATGGCGGACTCTGCGCGCTTTTCCCATTCCTCGCGGCCGGTCATTCTGGCAAGCCGCAAGAAATTCACAGCGGCAACCGAATTGCCGGTGGGCTCGGCCCCGTCGTAATCAGCTTTCATCCGCACCAGGACTGTGCCGTCCTGCCCGGAGGTGTCGAAAAAGCCGCCCTTCTCATCAGCGAAAAGATCAATCTGTTTCTCGGCAAGCTTTACCGCCTTCTCCAGCCACCAGACGTCAAAGGAGGCCTCGTAAAGGTCGAGCAGCCCCTGAACAAGAAAGGCGTAGTCATCGAGATGGGCGGGAAGTCCTGCCACCCCTTCCCGATAACGACGGTGGAGAACGCCGCCGGCGGCCTCGTAGAGCTCGGTCAGAATGAAGGATGCGGCGCCACGTGCCGCCTTCAGGTAGTGCTCCTCTCCAAACACCTGGAAACCCTTGGCCAGGGCGCTGATCATAAGACCGTTCCAGGCCGTGATCACCTTGTCGTCGAGATGAGGCCGGGGCCGTTTGCTGCGCTCGGCAAAAAGCCGGCGCCCAGTGCTGGCGAGAAGGGTCTCGATCTCTTCGAGAGGCCTGCCAAAGTGTTGGGCGGTCTCCTCGACGGAAGAGGCCTGATAGAGAATGTTTTTGCCTGCAAATTCCCCTTGGGGATCGGCAAGAGCATTTCCTTTGGCGATCACTCCGAAGCGGTGGTTGAAAACGGCTGCGTCCTTCGATCCGAGAAGTTGTTCGATCTCTGCTGCCGTCCAGAGATAGAAGGCGCCCTCCATGTGCACCGCTGGATTTTCCGGCAGAGGACTGTCGGCATCCTCGGCCGAGTAGAAGGCGCCGTGCGGTCCGGTCATGTCCCGCAGCACGTAATCGAGAATGGCCTGCGCGGTCGCTGCCAGCCGCGGCTCATGGGTGAGCTGATAGGCCTCGAGATAGGAACCGGCCAGTTGGGCCTGATCGTAGAGCATCTTCTCGAAATGCGGAACCCGCCACTGCCGGTCTACGGAATAGCGATGGAAACCGCCGCCGAGCTGATCGCAAATGCCGCCTGCCGCCATCTTGCGCAGAGTGGTCGCCACCATGGCCAGGGCCTTCTCGTCTTGAGTGCGTCGGAAATATCGCAGGAGAAAATTGAAGGATACCGGCCTGGGAAACTTGGGCTCGCGGCCGAAGCCCCCGAAACTATCATCGTACTCGGCAGCGAATTGGCGAAACCCTTTCGCAAGCACCTCTTGGCTCAACTCGCCTGCTCCGAGGCTGACCCGGGCCCGCTTTTGCAGCCGCTCGCGCACCTTGCCGGCAACCTCCATGATGTGCGGCCGGTCCCCTTGCCAGGCCGAAGCGATGCCCTGCAGCAGCTCACCAAAACCGGGCAGACCATGGCGGGAAGAGGGAGGAAAATAGGTGCCGGCGTAAAAGGGAAGCCTGTCCGGGGTAAGAAAGACCGAAAGCGGCCATCCTCCGCCCCCCGTCAGACTCTGGGCGGCGGCCATGTAGAGCTGGTCGACGTCGGGCCGCTCCTCCCTGTCCACCTTGATGCAGACAAAGTGCTCGTTCAGGAGCGCCGCGGTCGCCGGGTCCTCGAACGATTCGCGGGCCATGACGTGGCACCAATGACAGGTGGAATAGCCAATGGAGAGAAAGATCGGCTTTTCCTCCTTCTTTGCCCGGGCAAAGGCTTCTTCCCCCCAAGGGAGCCAGTTCACCGGATTGAAGGCATGCTGAAGAAGATACGGACTCTTCTCGTCGATAAGGCGGTTGGGCGTGCTTCCCTTGGCAAGCTCCGCCTGGACGAAACCGGAGACGGTATGGTCAATAGCTACCGTTTTCGGAGGGGCAATGATTTCGGTCATCTTCGGACTCCCACAATCAATTGGATTGCAGCATGTTTCGGCCCTGAGCGAACCGCTTGCCTTCTCCCTTCAGCCTAAGTTTCTCTCCGTTCCTATGTCAAACCTGGCGGCCATCTTTTACCCCGATGGGGTCGTGACAGTTCCTGACCCAACAATCGGTCCCGACTTGGGCAAATTGACTACCTGATTCGACATTCATTTTTCTAGGAACGGCTTCACATTTCTCTTGTGTTTTCGTCACGGTTGTCGTATAGGTGTCCGCCATTGTCCAAACCGTGAGACATTTGTCACCAGATATTGCTCGTTTTTTGCATCTGACTGATCGAAATCCATGAACCTCACCGTCAAAGACGCGGCCCCGCTGCTCGAGGTTTCCGAGAAAACCATCTACCGCTGGATCAAGCAGGGTACAATCCCTGCCTACCGGGTGAACGAGCAGTACCGCTTCAACCGCGCAGAGTTGCTCGAATGGGCCACCTCCCGGCGCATCAATGTGGCCCCCGAGATGTTCCAGGAACCGGAAACCGACGGGCTTCCCCTTCCCTCCCTCAGTGATGCTCTGGAGTCCGGCGGCATCTTTTACCGGATTGAGGGAAAACGACGGAACGAGGTCATCGCCCAGGCGGTCCATCATCTGCGCCTGCCGGATGGGACCGACCGGGACTATCTTCTGAAGCTGCTCATCGCCCGTGAGCATCTGGCCTCTACCGCCGTCGGTGAAGGGATTGCCATTCCCCACATGCGTCATCCGGAAGCGATCTATGTGGCGTCCCCGGCGGTCAGCCTCTGCTTTTTGGAGCACGAGGTCGACTTCCAGGCGCTGGACGGCAAACCGGTTCATATCCTCTTTACTCTGATCAGTCCCACTCTCCGCGCCCATCTCCATCTTCTCTCGACGTTGAGCCTTTGCCTCAGAAACGCTCTTTTTCAAGACGTTCTTCGCCGCCCCGGCGGCCGCGAAGAAATTCTTGCCGTTCTTCGACGCACGGAAGCCGGGCTGCGGCATTCCGAGTCTTCTTAGTCTTATACCTTTGTGAACATAAACCTATGAACATGAGCGTAACGCCACTCTTTCTTGCGTCTTTGTCTCTTCTGCTGCTCCTGCTGCCGGTGGCGTTGGTGCCCGTCCTCAAGCACAGGCAGCGAGTGTTCATTGAGACAGCGTTTATGCTCGCCGCAACCGCGTCGCTGCTCAGCGTCGTGGCGGGCATCTGGACGGTGGCCACCGGTTCCGTCGGCTGTGTCGTGCTGCCCGTGGGTCTTCCTGACCTGCCCTTCCATCTGCGACTCGACCCGCTGGCCGGTTTCTTCCTCACCGTGATCGCCGGTCTCTCCTTGTACGTCTCCCTCTACTCCGTGGGTTATATCAAGGGATATCTGAGCAAGAGGTCGGTTATCAGCCTGATCATCTTCTATTGCTTGTTCGTAGCCGGGATGCTCATGGTGGTGCTGGCCGATGATGCCCTCTTTTTTCTGGTAGCCTGGGAGATCATGGCCGGCAGCTCCTACTTCCTGGTGATCTTTGAAAACGAGCGGGTCGAAAACCGGAGAGCGGCCTTTGTCTACATCGTGATCGCCCATATCGGCGCCATCGCCATCTTGCTCGCCTTCGGTGTGCTGGCGGGGTTTGCCTCCGGGTTCGGCAGCTTTCAAGGGTATACCTTCGACGCCATGCGCCAGGCCCACTTTCCGCTGACTTGGGCCACCGCAGCCTTTCTCCTGGCCTTCTTGGGATTTGGCGCCAAGGCAGGCGTGGTGCCGCTTCACGTCTGGTTGCCCGAGGCCCATCCGGTGGCGCCCTCAAATGTTTCGGCCCTTATGAGCGGCGTCATGCTCAAAACGGCCATCTACGGCATCATTCGGGTCACCTTCGATCTCATCGGCAGCTTTCCCTGGTGGTGGGGGGCGCTGGTCCTGGGCCTCGGCTTGATCTCGGCAGTGATGGGTGTGCTCTATGCCCTCATGCAGCACGACCTGAAGAGGCTGCTTGCCTATCATTCGGTGGAAAACATCGGCATCATCCTAATCGGCATAGGCCTGGCCATGATTTTTACCTCCTTCGGACTGCCGCTTCTCGCTGCCCTCGCCCTCGTGGCCGGCCTTTACCACACCATGAACCATGCAATGTTCAAGGGGCTGCTGTTCATGGGCGCCGGGGCGGTGCTCCATGCCACCAACGAACGGAATATGGAAGAAATGGGGGGCCTCATCCACCTGATGCCCTGGACGGCGGCTCTCTTTCTGATCGGCTGCATCTCTATTGCCGCCCTGCCGCCCTTCAACGGCTTCGTCTCGGAATGGCTCACCTTCCAGGCGTTTCTTCTCTCCCCTTCGCTGCCCAATTCTCTGATGAAGCTCCTCATCCCTCTGGGCGCGGCCCTACTCGCCCTGACCGGTGCACTTGCCGCCGCCTGCTTCGTGAAGGCCTTCGGCGTGACCTTTCTGGGGCACTGGCGCGGACACCGGACTCCGCAGGTCCATGAGGCAGACTGGCCCATGCGCCTGGGCATGATCTCGGCCGCCCTCACCTGCCTCGGCCTGGGCGTTCTGCCCACTTTCTTCATCGGCTGGCTGGACCGGGTGCCGCACCAGCTCCTGGGCTCGGGTCTCGCCTCCACTGCAACCGCCCACGGCTGGATGTGGCTGACCCCGATCTCCTACGAGCGCGCCTCCTATTCGGGAGTAATTGTCTTTAGCGGCATTCTTGCCGTGGTGCTTGCTACCTATGTCTTTCTCCACGTCAAACCTAGTAAAATTCGGAAGGTAGCGATCTGGGACTGCGGTTTTGAAAAGCTCACCCCCCGGATGCAGTACAACGCCACCTCCTTTGCCATGCCGATCCGGCGCATTTTCGGCTTTCTCTTTCATATCCGGGAGCAGGTCCATCTCGTGCCCCAGCGGGGCCACAAGGCCTTCCCGCAGCAGCTGCGCTACCGCCTCCGCGTCCGGGATCGTATCTGGGGCTGGTTCTACAAGCCCGCCGTTGGGGTCAGCTTCTGGATCTCCCGCAAGATAGGGCGGCTCCAGCAAGGCCGCATCAATACCTATCTGATTTATTCTTTCATCACCATTATCGTTCTCCTCGTGTTCCTCCGATGAATCCCCGTTCTCTTGTGATCGAATTCCTGCAGGTGGTCCTGCTCATCGGACTGGCCCCCGCCTTTACTGGCTGGTTGCGCACGGTGAAGTGCTGGACTCAAGGACGTACCGCCGCCGGTCTCCTCCAGCCCTACCGAGACCTAAGGAAGCTCTTGGCCAAGGAAGTGGTGCTTGCGGAAAACGCGTCCTGGATCTTCCGCTTCACCCCTTACATCGTCTTCGGCACCGCTGTGCTTGCCGGCGGCATCATCCCCATGATTTCCGTGGATTTGCCGCTCGCGCCCACTGCGGACGTCATCGTTATCATCGCCCTCTTTGCCGTGGCCCGATTCTTCACCGCTCTGGCGGGCATGGACATCGGCACCGCCTTCGGGGGCATGGGTGCCAGCCGGGAGATGACGATTGCCTCCCTTGCCGAGCCGGCCATGCTGATGGCAATTTTTACCGTGTCGCTGGCCAACACCTCAACCTCGCTGTCCCAGATCGTTCAGGTGATTTTGAACGGTCAGCCCGTTCTGCGGCCCTCCATCGCTTTCGCTTTTTTCGCCTTCGTGATGATCGCCATCGCCGAGACCGGGCGAATCCCGGTGGACAACCCGGCTACCCACCTGGAGCTGACCATGATCCATGAGGCGATGATCCTCGAATATTCAGGCCGCCATCTCGCCCTCATCGAATGGGGCCAGATGATGAAGCTCTTGCTCTTTGCCGCCATGGGGATCGCCGCTTTCGCCCCGTGGGGGATTGCCGCCGCAGGCAGTCTTCATGCCCTGCCGGCGGCCCTGGCCGTCATGGTAGCCAAATTGGCCGCCATCGGCCTAGTCATCGTGATGATCGAGACCGGGCTGGCCAAGATGCGGCTCTTCCGATTGACCGATTACCTGGGGGCCGCCTTCCTGCTGGCTACTCTGGGGATGATTTCCTTTTTCATTCTGGATTGATATGACACCTTCTACCGCCGCCCAAATCAACAGCTTTCTAGCCGCCCTCGTGCTCCTCACCTCCTTTGGCATGCTGGTGCAGAAGCGGCTGAACGGCCTCATCCATCTCTTCGCCTGGCAGGGTCTCTTTCTATCGGTGAACACCGCCATCGTGGGTTATGTGGCGGGCAAGGACCATCTCTACCTTTCATCACTGCTCACCCTGGTGCTGAAGGTGGTGCTGCTACCCTACATTCTTCACCTGCTCATCAACCGGCTGAACATCCGGAAAAGCGTGGAGAGTATCGTCAACGTTCCCACCACCATGCTGATCGGCATCGGTCTGGTCATCTTTTCCTATCACCTCATGGGGCCGGTGCGGGAGCTGTCCACCCTGATCACCCGCTCGACGCTGGCCGTGGCCCTGGCCACGGTCCTGATCGGTCTCCTGATGATGATCACCCGTCAGCATGCGGTGAGCCAGATCATCGGCTTTCTGGCCCTGGAAAACGGCCTCTTCTTCGCCGCCACCAGCGCCACCTACGGCATGCCCCTGGTGGTGGAGCTGGGGGTGGCCTTGGATATCCTCATTGCAGCCTTCATTTTCGGGATCTTCTTCTTCCATATCAGTTCCACATTCGACAGCCTGGACGTCGGCCAGATGGCACGGCTCAAGGAGGATTAAGGCCATGAGCAGCAGCACCGCACTTCTGATCGTTCTCGGCCTGCCTTTGCTGGCCAGCGGGGCCCTAGCCGTAGTGGGCGACCGGAAGATCGCGCCCGAAATCAACATCCTTGGCTCCACCGCCACCTTTGCCGCCAGTCTCATTCTGGCCCTGGACGTCTATGCCCGGGGGGCAATGGTTGCCGGCCGGAATTTTTTCTTCGTTGACGCCTTCAGCGTCTACCTCACGGTCCTTACCTCCTTCGTCTCCATGACCACGGCGATCTTCAGCCGGCGGTACATGCGCAGGGAACAGGAGCACGGCCGGGTAAGCGAGGTAGGGATGCGTTTCTATCATGCCATGTTCCAGCTCTTCATCTTTGCCATGCTGCTTTGTCTTTTGACTAATAACGTCGGCATCCTCTGGATCGCCATGGAGCTGGCCACTCTCTCCACCGTGCTCCTGGTCTCCCTGTACCGCACCCCCACTGCCATCGAGGCGGCCTGGAAATATTTCATCCTGTGCGGAGTGGGCATTGCCCAGGCGCTGTTCGGCACGGTGCTCCTCTACTTTGCCGCTGAAAAAGTCTTGGGCGAGGGCGGTGAGGCCCTACTGTGGACCAATTTGAGCCGGGTGAGCGGCCAACTCGAGCCGACTGTCCTTTCGCTTGCCTTCGTGTTCCTGATGGTGGGGTACGGCACCAAGGTGGGCCTGGTCCCCTTGCACAATTGGTTGCCCGATGCCCACTCCGAGGGTCCTACCCCCATCTCGGCCGTCCTTTCCGGGTTGCTCCTGAACATCGCACTCTACGCACTGGTGAGGTGCAAGGTCCTGGTGGACGGGGCCACCCACACCCATCACGCGGGCCACATCATGATGGGCTTCGGCCTGCTCTCCATTCTGGTTGCCGCCTTTTCCCTTCTCCGGCAGAAGGACATCAAACGGATGTTTTCCTATTCCTCCATCGAGCACATGGGCATCGCCACCTTTGCCTTCGGTCTGGGCGGACCCATCGCCACCTTCGGTGCTCTGCTGCACATGCTGGTGCACAGTCTGGCAAAATCGTCCATCTTTTTTACCGTGGGCCATGCCTCGCAGATGCACCTCACTCAGGAAATGGAGAAAATCAAAGGTCTGCTCAAAGGCAATCCGCTGGTGGGCTGGGGCCTTATGTTCGGGGTGATGGCGATCGCCGGCATGCCCCCTTTCGGCATCTTCACCAGTGAATTTCTTATCCTCACCGCCACCATGAAGGATGCCCCGCTGGCCACCCCCTTTCTCTTGCTCGGGCTGGGTGTGGCCTTTGCCGCTCTGTTCCGCAGGGTTCAGAGCATGGTCGCAGGGGACGTCCCCTCCTCACAGCAGCCGGTGGCAGCAGCGCACATTCCCGTACTCCTGCACACGGCGCTGGTGCTCGCGATCGGCATTTATCTGCCCGCTTTCCTCAACCAATGGTTTCACACTACCGTGGAGCTGCTGAAATGAGCATGTTGAAGGAAGCCCTGGTAGAGGCGCTGGGCAAAGAGGCGCAACAATGCGCCGGCAGCTATCCGGCCAGCGTGATCTGCTGCCGGGTTCCAGTGGCACGGTTCGCCGAGGCGGCGGCCATCCTCAAGAACGCCTATGGACTCCTCGCTGCCGAATGGGTGGCGGACGAGACTCCCTTCGGCCGAGGGTTCGGCATCTACGCTTGCTATCGCTGGGGTGCGGAATATCTCATTGTCAAAGCTGAAGCCCCGGCCGAGGATCCCGCCTTTCCCAGTCTCACCAAGGTCTTTGTGCCTGCATATCGGTTTGAGCGTCAGATAGAGAGCCTGATGGGAGTCGTCCCAGTGGATCACCCCGATATGCGCCCCTGGATCAAATTCGAGGACTGGCCGGCTGACGCCTGGCCGCTCAGAAAAACGTTTGACACGGCCACGGTTTTGCCCCACCTCAACGGCGAATACCGGTGGGCACGAGCCGAAGGCGAAGGCGTCTATGAAATCCCAGTCGGACCAGTACACGCCGGGATCATCGAGCCCGGCCACTTTCGCTTCCAGGCAGTAGGAGAAACCATCCTCAACCTGGAAGAACGGCTCGGCTACGTG
>JARRJE010000037.1:0-10307 GCA_037379765.1 Deltaproteobacteria bacterium | reverse complement strand
TCAGGAAATCCTTGGCCGAGATGCGACGGCATCGGCTATATTCCGCACTGCCGGGCTTGCCTGACGTAAAAGAGGAACAACTGCACCTGGCCGGGGAACGGGCCATCCCGGTCCGAACATCCTCACTCCGCACTTTTTTTGGGGCTCGGGCCTGAAACCGGCCTCTCTGTTATCGCGGGCTGATCGGACCGCTCGTCTAGTGCCCACGGGCCGATTGATTTCATCGTATCACTCTGGAAGGGTGAATAAAGAGTACTTTTTTCAACCTCTACATATGCCGCTATGCCTTCCGGTTGGAGCTGGAATCACCCTCTTCGCGCCGCCAGAACCATCTCCCGGACCGTATCCAGTAGAAAATAACGGCCCAGAATGAAAAAAACGATGCAGATGGCTGCTGCCGCCGGCACCGTGATCAACCATGACTTGATAATCTTATTGATGATCTTTTTATTAAGGCCGGCGAGGCCCCGCGCCAGCCCAACGCCCATAACCGCGCCGACCAGGGTGTGGGTAGTGGAGATCGGAAGCTTCATGCGAGTGCAGACGAGCACCGTGAAAGTGGTTGCGATATCGGCTGCCACGCCCCGGGTCGGAGTGATCTCTGTGATCTTGGTGCCGACCGTGGCCATGACCCGGTAACCGTAAGTGGCCAGACCAAGGACGATGCCGGCTCCTCCCAAGAAGAGGATCCAAAACGGCACCGCCACTTTCATCGCCACCAGCCCGGTTTTCATGATCTGCGCCACCGCAGCCAGCGGCCCCACCGCATTGGCCACGTCGTTAGCGCCGTGCGCAAAGGCCACCGCACAGGAGCTGATGACTACGAGGGGCACATACACCGCCTCCACCGCTTCCAGTTGCTCCGGCAGTGGATCGTTTTCCCGGTCGCGCAACCGGTAATGGAGATATTGCCTGAAGGCGATGGCGGAAAGGATGCTCATCGCAAGTGCAATCAGCAGGGTCGAAGTGTCGTTGATCCAGGCAAACCTTTTGATGACGTGAGTGAGCCCCTTGTAAATGGTGGCAAGGGTCACCACCCCCGCCAGGAAAAAGACGATGGCGGGTGTATGGCGTAAGGCGCCTTTCACCGGTTGTTCCTGGGCGAGGATCCTTTTGCTGATGAACTTGAAGAAGAGAAAGGCCATGAGTCCACCGGCAAAGGGCGAAATGAACCAGCTGGCCACGATCTGACCCATTTTGCCCCAATTGACCGAGCTCCAGCCCGCAGCCAGGATGCCGAAACCGGCGATGGCTCCGACAATCGAATGGGTGGTTGAGACCGGCATCCCGGCCAAAGTTGCAACGTGGAGCCATACGGCTGCGGCCAGGAGTGCCGCCGCCATACCGATCACCAACAACGCTGCAGCCTGCCCCTCCGCCATGCCGGGCATGGTTGCGAGAGCACTTGGGGCAACGATGCCCTTGCGGATCGTATCGGTCACGTGGCCGCCCACCAGAACAGCGCCCGAAAATTCGCAGATGCCGGCGAGGATGACGGCTTGTTTGATGGTGAGCGCCTTGGAGCCCACTGCATCGGCCATGGAGTTGGCGACGTCGTTGGCGCCGATGTTCCATGCCATGTAAAGGCCGACTCCGGCAACCAGACCAAGAATGTAAATTTCCATGCTGCCGTTGCTGAAAAAAGATTTATTATTTGACGATCATCGCCCGAAGCATGTCGCCCGCGTTTTCCGCCTCGTTGGCGATGCTGCCGAGGGTGATTATCATTTTCTCGTAAAAGAGAATGGTGAGGGTGTCGAGTTTCCCTTCCAGGCTGAAAACGTCCCGGCTGAGGCTCCTGGCGAGCTTGTCCGCCTTCCATTCCTCTTCGCCGAGATGGTTGATCCTTTCGAGAACTCGCTTGGCCTCAGTACCGCCGAAGGAAACCTCCGCCAGGTTCTGAAGCTCCACCCCGGCAGTAAGAAGCGTCCCCGTCACCTGGAAGACTTGGTCGATGAGACCGAAAAATTTGTCCATGACATCGGGGTGCAGTTTGGTTTTGCGCAGAGTCAGGATTACGGCGAAATCCTGCACTCTGTCCGCGACCTTGTCTTGGCTGCTGAGAAACTGCTCCAAATCCATGCGATCTACCGGCATGAAATAGCGGCGGGGAAGCTGCTCGCGGATCGCGTGCTTGATGAGGTCCGCCTCATATTCCAACTTGGAGATTTTTCGCTGCAGCCGCTCGACTTCATCCCAATTCTCGTTAATGAGGGCTTCCATGAGCGGGCGGACCATCTCGACGCACTCATGCACTTTTTTGGCATGCTCCACCATCGGCCCGAACGGCGACTGGCCGAACAAATCCGTTATGATGCTCATTGCTACCTCCTCAACTCCCCTCTGCGGGAAGGGTGTCCTGGGCCTTTTAACAGAACTGCCGCCGGGAAAAATCGGGCTCCATCCACGCTTATCTCCCGGAATATTATTGCGTTAGATGACCCGGAATCGCGCAGGATTGCAAGCAAAAAAGCCCCGGCTGATGATCACCAGCGGCATCATCGGCAACCGGTCGAAAGGAGCACCTGGAAGGCTCCGCACCCGAAAAAGTCTTTTAAGCCAGCAGCGGACTTCGAGATCTGATTAGCTGTCACAAAATTTGCATGTACGGAATCAGACCGTCCATTCATTTTCGGATTCGAAGGAATCGACGGAGGGGCTCAGAATTTCCTTGCCCATTCCGGGAGAGTTTCGATAAGATTGTCACCTCGTGTCGAGGTGAAGGCGCAAAAAAGACCAATATAGCTTGAGATATCGATGTTTCGTCTATGGAAACCCAGAAAAGAAAAATGAGAGTGGGCTGGCTCTCCCGGCGGACAGCCCTTCGCTCGTTCATTTATTCCGGTATGGCCTCGGCTTTTGCCCGCGGCTATGCCGAGACCGATGAACTGGAGGAGGTGGAAGCCGAGGTGTCGGTGCGAGGCCTTGCCCGCGAACTCGACGGTTTCACCATCGGTATCCTCTCCGACTTCCATGCCGGGGCATACCTGAGGCCGGCGCAAATCGAACGGGCCGTCGCGGCGGTAAATGCCTACCGGCCAGATGTCATCGCCCTCCTCGGCGATTACGTGGATGGCAAAACCGAGAGCCACAATCTGGCCGATCTCGAAGGGAGCCGTTTTCTTTTTGCCGCCTTCGAGGAGTTGCAGGCAACTCATGGCTGCTATGCCGTTCTCGGCAACCACGATCACTGGGCAGGCGCAGCCTGGGTGCGGCAGCAGCTCGAAAGCGCGGGCATTACCGTCCTTGCCAACGAGCACATCCTGCTGGACAACGGGCTTGCGATCGCCGGCGTGGATGACTACTGGGTGGGGAGCGCCCGAGTGCAGAAGGCGCTCTCTGACGTCCCCTCCCGGGCTCCGGTGGTACTCCTTTCCCACAATCCGGACATCAACCGAAAAATCCCGACAGGCAGCGGCGTCAAAGCAGTGCTTTCCGGACACACCCACGGCGGTCAGGTGCGGATGCCATTCAGCGACAAGGCCTTCTGGGTTCCCTGCGCCAAAAAGTACCGCAACCAGAGCGGCCTCATCCGGGAGACAGCCTCCCGCTGGACTTTCATTACAAAGGGCATCGGTACATATCTCGCCCCGGTCCGTTGGAACTGTCCGCCCGATGTGGGCATCCTCACCTTGCGCCGGTCCTGACCTCTCCCTGCGTGATTATGGAAACCCATTTTTGCAGGTCGCTTCCATTCCATTAGAGGTGCCAGTCGCTTTTGCGCTATTCTACGGCACTGATCGTTTTCATTTCGGACCATAGGACACCGCGTTCGGGTACCTCTGCTAGTGATCGCAGGGACGTGTTCTCGTTGCACCGAATTAACCTGCCCTACCATTCGGTAAGGGGTCATCACCGGGATCGACAGCCGCCAGCTCGTTATCGTGAACTCGTGGGGGAATCATGTGCGGATGTCTCTGGCTTTATTCCTTTTCTTTTGTGATAGGGGTTTTGTCGGCAATTCAGAACCTTCTGTTGACGGATCGCCTCGGGCTGTGTTACTTGAACCCTTTTAGGCCGTTTCCGGGAGAAGCGGCGGGGAGGTGAAACCGCCTGCCCGGAGCCGAAGAATATGACCCGGCTTTGTGCCGGACTCAGTAATGGCTCGAGTTGAGCCCAAAGCCACCCGCCCGGGTGGAAAACAGCACGTCAGAGGAACGGGCAACCATGCGTACGGACATCTTGCACGTCGGTGCCGGAGAGCTCACCTACGAAATCCGCAACATCGTCAATGTCGGCGAAAAGCTGAAAAAACTAGGCATCAAGACCTATTGGGAGAATATCGGCGATCCGATCTTCAAGGGCGAGGAGATCCCTCGGTGGATGAAGGAGATTGTGGCCGGGTTGGCCATGGAGGATGCCACCTACGGCTACTGTCCCACCCGCGGTGTTCTGAGCACCCGCGAATTTCTTGCCGAACAGACCAATCGGCGGGGCGGCGTCCAGATCGGCCCTGACGACATCCTTTTCTTCAACGGTCTGGGGGACGCCATCAGTAAGGTCTTCGGATTCCTCAAGCGGACCGCTCGGGTAGTGGTTCCCACCCCCAGCTACACCACGCATTCCTCGGCGGAAGCGGCCCATGCCGGTGATCGTCCGGTGACCTATCTTCTCGATCCCAACAACCACTGGTATCCCGATCTGGAAGACCTGGAAAAACGTATCAAGTACAATCCGGCGGTGGCTGGCATCCTCATCATCAATCCGGACAACCCAACCGGAGCCGTTTACCCGGAGGAGATCCTTCGGGGCATGATCGCCCTTGCCCGCAAGTACGATCTCTTTATCATCTGCGACGAGATCTACCACAACATCATCTATAACGGTTACCAGACCAAAGCCCTGGCAGACATCATCGGCGAGGTGCCGGGCGTGGCCATGCGGGGAATCTCTAAAGAAATGCCCTGGCCTGGCTCCCGCTGCGGCTGGATCGAGTTTTACAACGCCGATCGAGACCCCATGTTCAAGCAGTACAAGGCCGATCTCCTCAATGCCAAGATGGTGGAGGTCTGTTCAACCACCCTGCCGCAGAAGGCTTTGCCCCTGATCGCCAGTCACCCTGAATACAAAAATTACCTCGCGGAGCGGGTGGAACGATACGAACGATATTCCAACATCGCCTTCGAGGCGCTCGAAGGTGTGGAAGGAATCCTGGTCAACCGACCCAACGGCGCCTTTTATATGAGTGTGGTTTTCAAGGACGGGGTGCTCAACGACCGTCAGTCTTTGTCGATCGAGAATAAGGAGGTGCGGACCCATGTGGAGTCGCTGGTGAACGGACCAACGGTGTCGCTGGATAAGCGGTTCGTCTATTACCTCCTGGGAGCAACCGGGGTGTGCGTGGTGCCGCTTTCATCCTTTGCTACCGAGCTTCAAGGCTTCAGGACAACGCTTCTTGAAAAGAACGAGGAGCGGTTCCGACGGATCTTCAAGATGATCGCCGACGGGATCAATGGCTATCTCGCCTCTGCGTAAACGTCCAGCAGCACTGTATCTGCGGTGTCATCGGCCTCTTCGTGTACGGGAGTACACTTCACAGTCCTCTTCCCAGCATCTGCAGCACTGCTGAACGTTTACGGTCGTGACAAGTCTCAATAAAAAGGATCGGTGAACGACCGGCGGGCTTCCCAAACGCCTGTGCGACGGATGAGGCGTTTTTTATGGAAAACAGGGGTGATCCTGTTTTCTTTGACCGCTTAACGCTTACCTTCCATCCTCTGCCTTCCCACCGACAGTGTCCGTGCGTCTTTAGGGAAGCGAGCCAGGTGAGGGGATTGGCGGATTTTTTCGGGGTCGGTCTCGCCGTTGAGGTTGATGAGCAGCAGCCGGTCCTTCCCCCGGCCGTAAGCGCCATCCAGATCGAGAATGGTCCCTGCCACCACCAGTCGGCCGTCGGCCACCCGCTCCTGATAGCGGTCTATGGCCTGCTTCACCTGGTAATCAACATTGCGCTCGATGTTGGTCAGCCACTGTTCGGCGAATTTCTTCCCGATGGCAGCAGGTCTGGTCGGAGCACCAAGGGCCAGGTGCAGGTGGTCCAGCTCTTGCCGGATTTCCGGTTCCAATCGTTGGTACCCTTCCATGTACAACCGGATGGTTTCATTACCGGTGTTGCTGGTGATGAGAAGAACCGAGGTGTGAAGGTGCCGGATGCCGAAGTCCACGGCCGCCAAGCCGGAAACGAGTTGATTGGCCAGAGTGCGGACGGTGAACGGCCTTTGGCCTGAAGCGGTGACGAGCTCGGGACGGATCTTCGCTTCGCAGTCGGTGAGCCAGGTCAGATCCGGTCCTCGTTCCGCCTCCCGGATTGCCGCATCCTTTCCGGCCACCCGCTGGTTGTTGGCGGCGAACACATTTCCGAGCACTTGGTAGGGCGGCACCCCGTGCCGAACTTTGCGGACTGGAAGCATCTTGGCGGCAAGTGCGGCCGGAAGCAAAGAGGAGAACAGCAGCACCAGAAGAATGACTTTTTTCGGATGCATCAGGAGGTGCTCCTTCACAAGAGAAGTTTGATTACCCGCCGAAAACTAAATCATTTTTTCACGAGGGTCAAATGACCGTCATTGCCTTGACAAAGAAAGGAGCCATACTTAAGGTCTACACAACCTTTCAGCCAAGGCCTACAATCAAGTAAGTGTGCGAATCGAAATGGAGTCAGGCGGCTGGAAGGAAATCAATCCGAACAACAGGGTGTCGATCGTGGCGGAGAAGGATAAAAAAACCGAGGAGAATCTTGTGGTCGAGGAAGAGGCGCCGGCCGTCGAGGAAGCAGCCGCACCGGTGGCCGAGGAGGAGCAGCCTGCCAGTGAGTTCGATGATTTGGAACTGGCCCGGCAGGAAGCCCGGGACAATTACGAAAAGATGCTCCGACTGGCGGCCGAATTCGACAATTACAAGAAGAGAATCGAAAAGGAACGGAGCATCACCATCAAATATGCCGAGGAAAACATTCTCAAGGAGTTGCTGCCGGTGGTCGACAACCTGGAACGGGCGGTCGAGCAGGGCCGGAGCACTGAGGATGGCGGCGCTCTTCTTGAGGGGGTCGAGCTCACTCTCAAGGGATTGCTGGACACTTTGGACAAATTCGGACTGAAAGCGGTTTCCAATGTGGGGGCGCCCTTCGATCCCAACTACCACGAGGCCCTCACCATGGAACCGAGCGAGGAGATTCCCGCCAACCATATTCTGCGGGAATTCCAGAAAGGATATCTGTACAAGGACCGGCTGATCAGGGCCGCCAAGGTCGTGGTCTCCCGGGGGAACGGTTGAGAGAGCGTTAACGGTTTTTTCGGATCAGCAAACGGATAAGGAGAATATATCATGGCAAAGATCATCGGAATCGATCTCGGAACCACCAATTCGTGCGTTGCGGTGATGGAGGGCGGGGAGCCCAAGGTTATTGCCAATGTGGAAGGCAACCGCACCACTCCCTCGGTCGTCGCCTTCACCGACAGCGGCGAACGGCTGGTCGGCCAGGTGGCCAAGCGGCAGGCGGTCACCAACCCTCAGCGCACCCTGCATGCCATCAAGCGGCTGATCGGGCGGAAGTTTACCGACCCGGAGGTAAAGAAGAGCATCGATATCAGCCCCTTTAAGATCGTAGACGGCAAGGGAGGCGATGCCACCGTCGAAGTGGACGGCAAGACGTACACTCCGGCCGAAATCTCCGCGATGATACTGACTAAAATGAAACAGACCGCAGAAGAGTACCTGGGCGAGAAGGTCACGGATGCGGTCATCACCGTTCCGGCCTACTTCAACGACTCCCAGCGGCAGGCTACCAAAGACGCCGGCCGCATAGCCGGTCTCAACGTGCAGCGGATCATCAACGAACCCACCGCGGCTTCGCTCGCCTACGGCCTCGATAAGAAGTCGGAAGAGAAAATCGCGGTCTTCGACCTTGGCGGCGGCACCTTCGATATCTCCATCCTGGAGATCGGCGAGGGCGTTTTTGAGGTCAAATCCACCAACGGAGATACCTTCCTGGGCGGCGAAGACTTCGACATGCGGGTGGTCAACTTCCTGGCCGATGAGTTCAAGCGCGACCAGGGAATCGACTTGCGTCAGGACCAGATGGCCTTGCAGCGGCTTCGGGAGGCCGCGGAGAAGGCGAAGATGGAGCTGTCGACCACCATGTCGACCGATGTCAACCTGCCCTTCATCACTGCTGACGCCAGCGGCCCCAAGCACATGAACATCAAGATCACTCGGGCCAAGCTGGAAAGCCTGGTGGAGGATCTCATCGCGCGCACGGTCCAGCCCTGCCAGACAGCTTTGAAGGATGCGAGCCTTTCCGCTGCCGATATCGATGAGGTCATCTTGGTGGGCGGCATGACCAGGATGCCCAAGGTCCAGGAGAAGGTAAAGGAAATCTTCGGAAAGGATCCTCACAAGGGCGTCAACCCCGATGAGGTGGTGGCGATCGGTGCGGCTATCCAGGGCGGCGTCCTGAAGGGCGATGTCAAGGACGTGCTTCTTCTCGACGTAACCCCGCTTTCCCTTGGCATCGAGACCTTGGGCGGGGTGTTCACCAAGCTCATCGAGAAAAACACCACCATCCCCACCAAGAAGAGCCAGATCTTCTCCACGGCGGCTGACAACCAGCCGGCGGTGTCCATTCATGTCCTTCAGGGTGAACGGGAGATGGCGACTTACAATAAAACTATCGGCCGCTTCGAGTTGACCGACATTCCGCCGGCACCCCGGGGCGTGCCGCAGGTCGAGGTCACCTTCGATCTCGACGCCAACGGCATCCTGCACGTGTCGGCCAAGGACCTGGGCACCGGCAAAGAGCAGTCCATCCGCATCACCGCCTCCAGCGGCCTCTCCGAAGAGGAGATCGAGCGGATGAAGAAGGACGCTGAATCCCATGCCGAGGAAGACCACAAACGCAAGGAGTTGGTCGAGGCCAAGAACCAGGCCGACTCCCTCGTTTACGCCACGGAAAAGAGTCTCCGCGATTTGGGCGATAAGGTCGATGCCGAGACCAAGGGTAATGTGGAGCGTCAGATCGAGAAGCTCAAAAAAACCATGGAAGGCGAGGATCTCGAGGCCATCAAGAAGGATATTGAGCGGTAAAGGTGGCGGCAAGGAAGGCGGCGAAGACGTGGTCGACGCCGACTTCGAAGAGGTCAAGTAAAAGGGTTTCCCTCCAGCCGGCCTTATCGGCTGTTACGATATAAAGGAGCACGGGTCCTTGCGGGTCTGTGCTCCTTTTTTGTCGCGGAGATGGGCAGGCAGGGCCTGCTTTCCGATAGAAAAAGGTTGCCGCCGCTCCGGTTTTTTAATAAAAAATCACCTTTCGCAGGTCGCGTACATCCTTCCAAGGAGTGAGAAATGAGAATTCTCTCAGGCATCCAGCCTTCGGGGCAGCTTCATATTGGCAACTACTTTGGGATGATGCGGCCGATGATTCGGAATATGGATCGCGGCGAGCTCTATGCTTTCATCGTCAACCTTCATGCCCTCACCTCGGTGCAAGACCGAGAGCGTCTCGCCCGGGACACCCTTGGAGCGGCTGCCGACTTCCTGGCCCTGGGGCTTGACCCGGACCGCTGCATTTTCTGGGTGCAGTCCGATGTTCCCGAGGTGACCGAGCTCACCTGGATCCTTTCGGCCGTCACCCCCATGGGACTGCTGGAGCGCTGCCATTCTTACAAGGACAAGATCGCCAAGGGCATTGCCCCCAGCCACGGCCTCTTCGCCTATCCGGTACTGATGGCCGCCGACATCCTCCTCTATCAGGCGAACCTGGTCCCGGTGGGCAAAGACCAGAAGCAGCACGTCGAAGTGACCCGGGATATTGCTATTAAGTTCAACCACACTTTCGGCGAAACCTTCGTGGTTCCCGAGGAGGAAATCGACAAAGACGTGGCCACCGTTCCGGGCTTGGACGGTCAGAATATGTCCTAGTCCTACGGCAATAGCATTCCCATCTTCACTGGTGCCAAGGACCTTAAAATACAGGTGATGGCCATCGTCACCGATTCCAAACCGGTGGAAGAGCCCAAGGACCCTGGCACCTGCAATCTCTATAACATCTATAAGTTGTTTGCCCCTGCCGATCGTCTGCGGGAGGTGCATGACTTGTATGTCAACGGCGGCGCCATGTACGGCAAGATCAAGCTCGAGCTGGTGGATATCCTCTGGGAGTACTTCCGGGAAGCCCGGGAGAAGCGGGAGGAGCTGATGAATGAAGCTGGGTACCTCCATGAGATCTTGCGGCAGGGCGCCGAGAAAGCCAGAGAAAAGGCGGTCCCTACCCTGAAGTTGGTGCGAGAGCGAGTGGGCCTTGCGTATTAAAAGCG
>JARRJE010000036.1:0-9203 GCA_037379765.1 Deltaproteobacteria bacterium | reverse complement strand
CCCGCCCGAATTTGGACGCAATCCAATTGTAATGTCCTGGATATTCGGCCATTTTTTCTCCTCCTGAACTGATTTGAATCCTCATCAAGGGAACCCTTCTTGAGTCCCCTTGCCATTAACTCCCCTTCTTGAACAGAAGGCCGCTCCATACCGAATGAGGTACAAACGGATCAGACGTTACACTTCGATGGCTGACCCCGGTGTCATCACCGTAACTTTGGCCCTGGTTTCCCTCTCCACGTCCGTCGCCCAGGCCTGCGCATCCTGCTGGATTACTTCGAAAGTGTCGTAGTGACAGGGAATCACCCGGACAGGTTTGATGAGCTTGACCGCCCGCAGTGCATCTGCGGGGCCCATGGTAAAGTTGTCGCCGATGGGCAAAATGGCCAGATCAATCCCCTCCTCGCCGATCAACTTCATGTCGTAAAATAGACCGGTATCGCCTGCAAAATAGATCTTTTTGCCGCCGGCACTCACTAAAAAGCCGCAGGGGCTGCCACCGTAACTGCCATCTGGAAGAGCAGAGCCGTGATGAGCGATAGTGAGCTTCACCCGTCCCCAGGGATAATCGAAACCGCCGCCGATGTGCTGGGGATGGGTTTTCTCGATGCCCTGTGCCGTCAGCCAGTTCACGATCTCGTAGTTGGCGATTACCGTGGCCCCAGTCCGCTTGGCCACCGTCACGGTATCCCCCAGATGGTCGCCGTGGCCGTGCGAGACCAGGATGTAATCGGCATCCACTTCTCTGCCGCCCAGAAAGGGGTCGATTAAGATTTTAGTTGTTCCGACCGCCAGCAGAAAACAGGCGTGGCCGAACCAGGTGAGCGTCAGTGCCATCTCTCTCCTCCTTCAACTTTGTGATTTTCGTTTCTGCAGAATCACTGCCAATAAACCATTCGGTTTTCATTTCCTATATCAGAAAACCTTGCCGGCGGGAAAATGCTTTTCTGGACCTCACCATTCCCGGAGGCATGGGAGGCGGGGAAGCATCAAGGATCTGCTGGCGCTCGGCCCGCAGACCAAAGGGGATCGCTTCAAGCGGTCCGCTACCGATCATTCATGGTCAATTACCGGCAATTCGGAGTAATCCCCTAACCTTACGATCTTAACGAGCTCCGCGATATCTTACAGGAAGTCCTCGGCTGAAGCGGTGCTGTCCATACGAGACCTCCTCTTCCTTGTCTGTACTTTTGACGACGGTCTGCGTGATGATGTTCTTGCCACTGACCGAGCCCCGGGGAGTTCTTCTCTTATGTAGTATACGCCGGAACTTTTTATGCATCTGCAGCACATTGTGTTCCTACCGGGTCGGCCGATTGACGGGATGGTGCTTTTTTGCGACAATTGAAAGAACCTTTTTATGTAAATAACCGTTCCCACGTGAAAATTGACATCTCCCCCTCCTACACATCCATCCACAAATCCACTCATCCAAGCACAGGAGTTCATTATGGCCGTGATCGAAAAGGAAAAAGTCATCACCTTGGAAAGCGGCAACATTTTTTTCTATTATCGGCCGGGAATCGAAAAGAAGGAACAGGAATCAGTCAAAGGGCAGCAGTTTTACATGATCCTGAGCCCCCGCAACAATGAGCGGTTTAGGCTCATTGTCATTGGGAGTAAAAGACTGCCCGAAGTGGAGCGCAAGGGAAAACGATTCTGGGGCTTCGTCGATCTTGTCCGCAAGAGCTCCAATTCCATCCGGGACGAATTGAGCGGAGAGAAATATCGTACCAAGGCCCGGGGCGAACGCCACGTATCGGCAGCGCGGCCCGCCGGGGAAGGTGTTTACCGGCTCCTGCGCCACGGCGGTCACACCCACTTGGTCTATGCCCTCGAGCCTCCCGAACGGTTGAACGAAGAACAGAATGAGCTGCAGATCGAAACAGAAGGCAGCTATATCATCGGCATCAAAAACCCGAAAACTCTTTCGACCAGGGGCGTCGGTCTGCGCCCCACACAGCAGGCGAACTTTCCCAGGAGCCTGATGGAGGTCTTCCGCGGCCGCCGCTTCGCCGAGGCAGACCCGCCCGAGTTCCTGAATAAGGAAGGCGCCGAATTCGTTCTGATCGCTGCTGCCGAAGACGCCGAGAAGGAGTTGGGCATTACCCTTGATATCGAGGATGAAGATGTCGCACGCGCCGACATTTACAACGAATTGGAAATCGACCTTGAAAAGTACTCGCCATTGCCGTTATTCGAGGAAAAATGGGAATAACGCCTGTCGGGAAAGTCCGTCGAAAAGGGGCAACACAGCTCGAGGCGGGAACAAGATAGACGACTTGCAACCGATCTGTAAAAGTTCGGCAGTTCCATAAATGCTGAGCGACTAGCGCTGGCAGTAGAGCCGACAAACCTCCATCGCCAGTGCTTTCCGGACCCCTCGCTTGGGGGGCAGTGAGGATGGGGGCCGTCGGCGGCAGCATGCCGATAAAAGAGGCCCGCAAGACGGTCATCGCGAACAGGCTGATGACACCCCGAATGCGGTACTGCTGAATATTCACACGATCAGAGGGTGACGAACTCGCGCTGGGATGATACGACCTTGTACAGATACTGCCGAGTTTCTGCGTAAGGAAGGTGGCTCTTGAGATATTCGTACACTTCGGGAGGCGAGAGGGAATTGATCTTGGCGATGGCCTCGTTGTAGTCGCCGCCAAAAGTCCGGTAAACATTGGACGGACCGGTATTGTAGGCGGCGATCTGACAGTATTCCCGTGAATCGGCGTTCTCCACTGCGTCAAAGTACTCCTGCGCGAGGTGACTCAGGTAGGCGGTTCCGAGTTCGATATTGTTGTTCGGATCCTGAAGGTACTCCCGGGTGGGGATCACGTCTTTGCCATAGACCACCTTGTAAGCGGCGCGGCCACCGGTTCTGGGTACGAGCTGCATCAATCCGTAGGCCGAGGCGCTGCTGGCCGCCATCGTATCGAAATTGCTTTCTGTTTTAATGATGGCGAAAACCAGGTTGGGCTTGACCTGGAACTTGGCAGCGTAACGGTCAACATATGTTTTGAATTTTCGAGCGCCCCGAAGGGAGGGTTTTTCAGGGCGTGAGAGGCTGACCATCTTTTGAAGCCTCTCTTTTGCCGCTGCCGCGAGAATGGCTTCTGAATCGAAGACCAGACGTGGGAGAGGTGCCGCCGCGGAAACAAAGCTACTGCAGTCGATCACCTCCCGCAGGCCATCCATTACCCACCCGCCGGCCATTCCGTAGCGCAATTGAATCTCCCTCTGCCGAGTGGCGGCCCAGTCGCCCGTCTGAGCGGTCGTAATTTTTTCCTGGAAGGCGACGGTATCCTCCTGCTGGAGAACTCCTCCTGTTGCGAGCGGCAAAGGCTGCGCGAGAAGCGTGGCAAGGAAAACCGCGGAGCAAACCAGCAGCACGAAAAGAAAGATGCTGTAATGATATAAGTCCAATCGGTTCATGATCTCATTTTTCAATATGGGAAGCCCTCTCATACTGACTTTTTTTGCAAAACCGATTCCCATTTTGACGGAATGGTCCAAAACATTCCTCATTTCAAGTAAATGAAGTTAACACTCTGGGTTCAATTGGATCTCAATTTTCCGAATGAACGGACCGAATAGGGGAAATGACCCATAACTGCGGGAATTTCACCAAAAAATGGCGAAGAGAAGAGAGTAAAGGTGTGGAGAAAGGATCTGAGGAGCGGGTTAACCCCAGAACAGTGGAAAACTTTTCCAATAAAAAAGCTTACTTATTGAAAAAGTCCAAGAAGAGTTCTATTTTCCGGAAATTCGGAATCTTTTCCGAAAATACGGACAATAGGATTTGGAATAAAAATCAGATATCCCGGCTATCGACATAGGCATAAGCACTGTGTTTGTGGATGGATTCGAAGCTCTCCACTCCCACAGAAAACCATTTGATTTCCGGGTGCTGGCGGGCGCTTTCCGCCACCCGCCGCACCACATCCTCTACGAACATGGGATTGTCATAGGCGCGTTCGGTGACGTATTTTTCGTCCGGCCGTTTAAGAAGGGCGAAGAGCTCGCAGGAGACGCCTGCCTCCACCATTCTGATGAGATCCTCTACCCAGATGAACCCGTTGAATTTGACATTGAGATTGATCTCGGCTCGCTGATTATGGGCACCGTATTCACTAATTTCCTTGGAGCATGGGCAGAGGGTTGTACTCGGAACCCAGACCGAGAGGATGAAATCCTCGTCCCTGCCGATGCCTCCGGTGAACCGGCAGTTATATTCCATGAGGCTGGGGGTGCCGGTCACCGGGGCAAACTTCTTGACGAAATAAGGAAAGGTCATTTCCACATGGGCCGCTTCGGCCTGGAGGCCGTCGCGCACCTCGGCCAGCAGCTCGGGGAAAATGCGCACACTCATATCATCCTGGTACTTATTGAGGACGGCAACGAAGGTGGAGATGCAGGTCTCCCGGTACTGGCGGGGGATGCTGACCTGCAAGGTAATGCTGGCCACCGTTTCCTGCAGACCGCCGCCTTTTTCTCGGATCTTCACCGGGTAGCGGATGTTCTTGATGCCGACAGTCTTGAGTTTCATGATCGATCGCCAATATCACAAGGGAATCTGAAACTATACCCCACCGGGAGAACAGTCGCACTCTTTTTGAGGTAGGCTCTCTCAAGCCTCGCTAGGTCCTTTTTTCTCTGCACTGCTGCCGAGGGTCACTCCCAAGTCCCCTTGCATTGATCAAAGACCTTGCCCGGGAGCCGACTATTGATGAGCACTTACGCTTGAAAGCCGATGGCCGAACGCTGCTGGATGTGTTACATTTCTTTTTCTTGTAAACGAATTGTCAAGAGCACGCCTTCGGGCATGGAGATTAGGAAGATTGAACACGGAGAACGCCGATGGGGTCCGGATCGACAAGTGGCTCTGGGCCTCCCGTTTCTTCAAGACCCGCTCATCGGCAGCCCAAGCGGTCGCTGGAGGCAAAGTGCATCTCAACGGAGGTCGGATCAAACCGGCCAAGCCGGTGAAAACAGGCGACACCCTGCGCATCCAGCGCGGCGAAGTGGAATTTACGATCATCGTCAGGGGAATTGCCGAGAAGCGAGGACCGGCCAAAGTGGCTCAAACCCTTTACGAGGAGACCGAAGAAAGCCTGCTCGCCAGGGAACGGCGGCGGAAGGAGAAAGTTCTGCTTGCCGTCGAGCAGATGGTGCCAAAAAAACGGCCTGGTAAACGGGATCGCCGGCTCATCCGCAGCTTCATCCGCAAAGACGACTGAAAAGGGTAAACGCCCAGCAGCACCGCATCTGCTTTGTCATCGGTCTGCTCGCGTACCAAAGTACGCATCACAGACCTCTTTCGCGCATCTGCGGCACTGCTGAACGTTTGCCAGGCCAAGACAACAATTAATTTTTGCCGATTCCTGAAACGCAGGATGGCACCTAATTCTATTGATGAAAAAGGAGAAAAGGAATGAGGAAGATCGAACGCGCATTGATCAGCCTGACCGACAAGTCGGGCATCGAAGGATTTGCCCGGGAGCTGGAACAGCTGGGGATCGAGATCCTTTCCACCGGCGGCACTGCTAAGAAGATGCGCGACAACGGGATCGCGGTCAAGGATGTTGCCGAGTTCACCGGCTTTCCAGAGATGCTCGATGGCCGGGTCAAGACTCTGCACCCCAAAGTCCACGGCGGCATTCTCGCCCAGCGCGACAACCCGAAGCACCAGGCGCAGATGAAAGAGCACGGTCTCCTTCCCGTCGACCTCATTGCCGTGAACCTTTACGCCTTCGACAAGGCCACCGCAGACCCGGCCTGCACTCTGGAGAACGCCATTGAAAATATCGACATCGGCGGTCCCACCATGCTGCGGGCCGCGGCCAAGAACTTCCGGGACGTGACCGTGATCGTCGATCCGGCCGACTACCCTCAGGTGTTGGCCGAAATCAAGGAAACCGGCAACACCACCATCAAGACCCGCTTCAAGTTGGCGCGCAAGGTGTTCGCCCTCACCAGCAAGTACGACACCGCCATCATCAACTGGCTGGATCGGATCGACCCGGAAACCAACCCCTCTCTTCAGTAGGAGTCACTCGCATGCTGAACATGGCCGTCCTTCTTTCCGGCACCGGCCGGACCCTGGACAATTTCCACGAGAAGATCAAGCAGGGCATGCTCAAGGGGAGAATCCAAGTGGTGCTCTCCAACCAGCGGGATGCCCTCGGCCTGGAGAAAGCACGAAAATACGGCTACCCCTCTTTCCATGCACAGGACAACAACGCGATCAATGCCATTCTGAAGGATTACGAGATCGATCTCATCTGTCTGGCCGGCTTCCTCAAACTTTACGTGCCGCCGGCCCATCTGCGCCGCGCCGTGCTCAACATTCATCCATCGCTCATCCCCGCTTTTTCCGGCGCCGGTTTTTACGGTATGCGGGTGCACCGAGCAGTCAAGGCTCGAGGGGTGAAGGTGAGTGGATGCACCGTTCATTTCGCCAATGAGGAGTACGACGAGGGACCGATCATCGTTCAGAAGTGCGTGCCCCTCTCCGAGCGCGACACGGCCGAAGAGATCGCCGGAAAGGTGTTCGCCGCCGAGTGCGAGGCGTACCCGGAGGCAATCAACCTGGTGGACGAAAGGGGAATCGATTCTTTCTGGTCCAGTTAGTTGACTTGTTGGGGAAAAAGCGGATTTTCAATTGGTCCTTTCATCTCGATTCATGATACGCTGAGGAGCAAGGCCGTTCGGCACAAATCACGGCGGCCTCGATTTTTTCGCGGCAAAGGAGAAATGGGCAGCATGACCGTACAAAGGAAAAGAATCATGTCGGCCGAGGACATCGAGCGGTCGTTGACCCGCATCGCCCTCCAGATCATCGAACGAAATCGGGGCGTGGGCAATATCGCCATCATCGGCATTTATACCGGTGGGGTATACTTGGCCAACCGCATCCAGAAGATCATCGAAGCCAAGGAAAAGATCGATGTTCCTGCCGGCAGCCTCGACATCACCCTGTATCGGGACGACTGGAGTCTGGCCGCACAGAACCCGGTAGTCAAGCGCACCGACATCGACTTTGCCGTGGAAGGAAAGTCCGTCATCCTCATCGACGATGTTATCTTTACCGGCCGAACCATTCGGGCAGCCATGGACGCCCTCATGGACTTCGGCCGACCGTTGTCCATCCAGCTGGCGGTGCTCGTCGATCGTGGCAGCCGAGAGTTGCCCATTCAGCCTGACTACACCGGCCTCGAGGTCGCCGTAAACGCCAATCAGCACGTCCATGTGCTGCTCAAGGAAACCGCCGATTTCGACGAAGTCGTACTTGAAACCCATCAGTAGAAAATGGCAGGCAATCACAGGCACTGCATCTTTGCGTCGATCTCGCCCGCATAGTGGGCTAAAGCCGGGATTTCGCGCTTTCGCAAATCAGGCACCTGTGATCACTTTTGACTCCTAATTTCGGTCCGTGGCCCATGGAACCGCCGGCCTCCTCATGACTCCCTCTGAGATGATGATTTCCGATCTGGGACCGATCCGCTCCCGGATCCGGCATGTCCGCAAGGAATACGAGCAGACTCTACCCGACCGGAACTGGCACGGACTCCTGCGCACGTTTTCCGATCTCGCCCAGGAATATGAAACGATCGAAGATTTCTACCGGCTGTGCGTCGCCTTGCCCAGGGAATATCTCCAGCTGGAAAGCCGGTTCTTGCTGACCGGCGAGACCGACGGCACCCTGGAACTGGTCTGCGACAGCTGCCGGGGACTGATCTTCGATCGGCAGCCGACGCCGGCCCCGGCGGCAGCCGCACCCGGGCCCTGCCGGCTGGCCGACTCCTCGTATCTCTTTCCCATTCATCATCGGCAGCCGATGGCCGAGGAAAGACTGGAGAAAACGGCCGAAAATCTCCTCCTGGGAGCCCTGGAACTCAGCCCTCTTGCTGCGGAGCTCACCGAAGACGAACGTTTTTTCATCAGCCGCTATACGCGTCTTATTGGCTACCATCTCCACAGCAGGCTCCTGGCCCAGCAGAACCTCCGGCACCTCCGGTTCATCAACAGCCTGGTGATGGATATCGAGCACAATGTCATTGTTCCGAATATGTACTTCAAGCACATCTTCAATCAGCTCACCAGGAAGATCAAGGAACTCCAGCCTCTGCGGACCAACATCCTTTCGCTCGAACAAAGCCATGGCGTTTCCGGTGAATCTTGCCGGGCAGCGGTCGAGCAGATCGAGACTCTGCATAGAGACCTGATGAAATACGACGAGGAGCTGCGCCGTCACCATGCTGCCACCAGCTTGTTTCTGGAAAGTCTGTTCCGCCGAGACCATTTCGAGCGAGGCCGGTTCGTACTGCGGCCGCGCACCTGCTTTGTGGAAAAAGAGATCATCCTCCCGCAGCTCGAGCATTACAAGAGGCGATTGCAGCGGCGGCGAGTCGCCATCGAGAGGCCCTCAGATATGCTGGAAGAAGAAATCCCTCTGATGGTAGATGTTGGGCTACTGTCGCAGGTTTATGCCAATCTTTTTTCCAACGCAGTCAAGTACACCGAAGAGGTCACCGACCATCGGGGACTGCCGCGTAAGGCGATGAGCTATGGGCGCGAGATCATAAGCAATTACTTCGGTCTGGGCCAGGGAGCCATCAAGTTCAACGTCTTCACCACCGGCCGCCACCTGCCGCCCGCCGAGGCGGATTCGATTTTCGCCGACGGGTACCGGCGGAAAGAGTCCAAGCGCAAGCCCGGCACCGGCCATGGCCTCTCCTTTCTCAAGCATGTGATCGAGGTCCATGGAGGACGGGTGGGTTACGAGCCAACCCCAGAGGGCAACAACTTCTATTTCGTGCTGCCGCTTCCCCTGACCGAAGGCAAGACGACCCTTTGAGAGCTTGCGCTGTCTCTTTTGAGACAACTTAACCGATCACAAAGCTGCCGGACCGAAATCACAAGGGAAAAGTGTCGAATTCAAAAAATAACGTGTCGCCGACCGCCCATGTTTTCAAATTATTGTTTTTAACCCGCTCAACATCCAACAAACAAACCTTATTGAAATCATTAATAAATGTTTCCTCTCAAGGATAACATACCCGCTAAACATTTCCCCGTGGTCAACAACTGCCTGATCGCGGTCAACATCCTCATCTTCGTCTACGAATGGCGGCTAGGGGCCCACCTGCAGCCTTTCATCATGCACTGGGGGTTCGTGCCCGCCCGTTTGAACGATGGAAGGGAGC
>JARRJE010000035.1:0-9262 GCA_037379765.1 Deltaproteobacteria bacterium | reverse complement strand
TAAGCGCTTACCCCTTCCCCCTTGCCGCTACCATACTCAACTCCAGCAACGCTGGATTATCGGAGGAAACAGCAGCATGGCAGTCAGGATTCGCTTAGCGAGATTGGGCAGAAAGAAAAGACCGTTTTACCGCATTGTGGTGGCCAATTCCGAAGCCAAACGGGACGGCAGATTCCTTGAAGTGGTCGGGACCTATGACCCCGAGCAGGAGCCGGCGGCGATCACCATCAAGCATGACAAGCTGCAGGTTTGGCTTGACCGGGGCGCCGAGCCCACCGAAACGGTCCGGTCCCTGATCGCCAAATGCCCGGCCGCCGAGGCCGCGGAATAAACGTCCGGCATGAAGGAACTGGTCAGGTTCATCGCGACATCCCTTGTGGATCGACCTGATGCGGTGGAGGTCGGAGAGTCCGAGCAGGAGGACGCGATCGTCTTCGAGCTGCGCGTGGCCAAGGATGACATCGGCAAAGTGATCGGCAAGCAGGGCAGGACCGCGCGGGCGATCCGGGCCTTGCTCACCGCAGCCGCTTCCCGGGACAACAAGAAAGCGCGGCTGGAAATTCTGGAGTAACCTGATCGGCGTTATTCTGGACATCGTCGCTGGACTCGGGGAAAGTCCAAAATGGCTCCTTTCCTCACCCGTAAGATGCCTCCCGGCGGGGTCAAAATGGCCGCAACTCCCACCGACAGAGATATGCCAGGCCGACGGGCATCTCACGAAAGCGAGGCGCTGCTGCCGGTGGGAAAGATCACCAAAGCGCATGGCATCAAGGGCGAGATCAAGGTCTATCCTTATTCGGGGGACCCGACAACTTTCCCTCATTATCAAGCGGTGATGCTGGTCGCCTCCGACGGGCAGCGGCTCGGTATCCACCGGGTGACCGGCGGTCGGCTCCAGGGACGCCATGCCATCCTGCGATTGGCGGGAATTGACAGCCGCGAGCAGGCGGAGTCCCTGGCCGGCTGCGAGGTTCTGATTGACAAGGACCTGCTGCCCGCTCTCGCAGAAGATGAATTCTATTTGCAGGAGATGGAAGGACGACTGGTCGTGACCACCGACGGCCGCGAGCTGGGCCGGGTGAGCAGCTTCCTGGCCACCGGTGCCCATGACATCCTGGTGGTCACCGGCCGCGGCCGAGAATATCTGATCCCTGCCACCCGAGAGATTCTGAAGGGGACCGATGAGAAGACCGGCACCATTGTTATTGAGCCGCTTCCTGGTCTGCTGGAGATGAACGATTGAAAAGGTGTAAGCCTTCAGTGACACCGCATCTGCCCGCGATCAGGGCAACCAGCATACGGGAGTATAGCTGGTCGCCCTGATCGCGAACATCTGCAGCACCTCTGAAGGCTTGCGAGACGGGAGGATTCGAATTAGACGACGCTGACGAGACATGCGGTTCGATATTCTGACCATTTTCCCTCAGCTGCTGGCCTCACCCCTTGAAGAGGGGATTATCCGCCGGGCACGGCGGGACGGGAGGATCGAGATCGGGGTTCATAATATTCGGGATTTTGCCGCTGATAAACACGCCATGACAGACGACCGCCCCTTTGGCGGCGGCGAAGGCATGGTCATGAAACCGGAGCCGATTTCCGCAGCCCTGGCCCAGGTCCGGCAGAAAAGACCGGGCGGCCGAGTGATCCTGTTGAGCCCCCAAGGCCGACTCTACAATCAGGAGGTGGCTGCTGAGCTGGCCCGGGAGGAGCATCTGATTCTTCTCTGCGGCCGCTATGAAGGGGTGGATGAGCGAGTGCGGCAGCACTATGTCGACGAGGAGATCTCCATCGGTGATTACATCCTGACTGGCGGCGAGCTTGCCGCCTTAGTGCTGGTGGACTCGATCACCCGCTTGCTGCCCGGGGTGTTAGGCTGTGCGGATTCCGCGGCCAAAGACACGTTCAGCCGGGGATTGCTCAAACATCCCCAATATACCAGGCCGCGGGAGTTCGAAGATGAAACGGTTCCCGAGGTGTTGCTCTCCGGCGACCATCACGCGGTCGCTGAATGGCGCCTGGTGGCCTCGGTTCGGCAAACCATGCGCAGACGGCCGGACCTGCTGCGGAAAGCGACGTTTGCCGAAGACGAATTGAAAATTTTGAAAAAACACGGTTTGCTGGCGGAGCTGGCTAAGATTTTGTCTCCGGCAGAGAGCATGAGCGGGGGCGGTGGCGGCAGGAAGTAAAGGCAGGAATCCGTCGTTCGGGCTGGACTTGGCTCTGGTGCACTATCCGGTCTCCAACAAGAACCGGGAAATCATCGGCTCGGCCGTCACCAACCTGGACTTGCATGACATCGCCAGGGCTGGGCGGACGTTCGGGGTGGAGAACTTTTATATCGTCACCCCGTTTAGCGATCAACAGCAGTTGGTGAGCGAGTTGCTCGCCCATTGGCTCCACGGCCCAGGTGGAGCTGCCAACGGCCTGCGCAAGGAGGCCCTGGAGATCATCCGGGTTCTCGATGACCTGGAAGCGGTCGTCGATCGGGTCGCGGCGAAACGGGGGCGGCGCCCCACGGTACTGGCCACCTGTGCCCGGCCACAGGCCAAATGCCGATCCTTTGCGGAAACCCGTGAGGCGCTGTACGGCGGTGAAAATTTTCTCATTCTCTTCGGCACCGCTTGGGGACTCGCACCCAAGGTGCTTGCCATGGCGGACGGCTTGCTGCCGCCCATCAGGGGAGAAGGAGAATACAATCACCTATCGGTCCGATCGGCTGCGGCTATTGTGCTTGACCGACTGCTGGGAGAAAGGTAAGCGGACACATGACACTGCATCTCCTTTGTCATCGGCCTGTCCGCATATGGGTGTATGACGACCTCTTCTCAGGATCTGCGGCACGCTGTGCCCGCTTGCGGACCTATGTGGTAGAGTTTTTTACTCTGATTTTTGATCTTAATAAGGCTTGGAGAGCCTAATTGAATCGGGTGTGAGGGAGGCACCCTTTGGGGCCGCATGGCCCCGAAAAACAGGAGCTATGAAGAACGCAATCATCGAACAGATCGAAAGAGAGCAGTTGCGGTACGACATGCCGGAATTGCGGGCCGGCGATTCCGTCCGGGTTCATATCCGGATCATCGAAGGTGACAAGGAGCGGGTTCAGATCTTCGAGGGCGTGGTCATCCGCTACAAGAAGGGGACCATGGGCGCCAGCTTCACCGTACGCAAGGTCTCCCATGGGGTGGGCGTCGAAAAAACCTTCGCCCTCAACTCGCCCCGACTGGAGAAGGTCGAGGTGTTGACCCATGGCAAGGTCCGGCAGGCACGGCTTTTCTATCTCCGCGGTCGTCGCGGCAAGGCGGCCCGTATCAAGGAAAAGGGCTTCAATCGCTGATCTGCCCGGCGGGGACTTCCGCCGGTCTGACACCCTCCTGGTGATGGTCTTTGTCCAACCAGCCGAGCCTCTGGGAAGAATTTATCGAGACCGACAGCTTCTGCTTCGAACGCAGGCTGCTGACAGGGGGCTGCCGTTTGGTGGCCGGCCTCGATGAGGCGGGTCGGGGGCCTCTGGCCGGGCCGGTGGTGGCTGCTTGCGTCGTGCTGCCTCCTGAATGCGATTATGAGCGGTTCAAGGATTCCAAGATCCTGACAGCAGACGCCCGGGATGAACTGTACGCCGAGCTGCAGGCCATCGAGGCCCGCATCGGCATTGGCATCGGCACGGTGGCCGAGATCGAAAGGATCAACATTCTTCGGGCCTCGCTGCTGGCCATGCGCAAAGCCGTCGACGCTCTGGCCGAGCAGCCCGAATTTCTGCTGGTAGACGGCAAGTTTCCGGTGCCCATCACCATATCCCAGCAACCCCTGGTCAAGGGTGAATCGCGGAGCGCTTCCATTGCCGCAGCCTCTATTGTCGCCAAGGTGACCAGGGACCGGTTGATGGAAGACTACCACGAGCAGTACCCCGAATACAATTTTCGCCGCAACAAAGGCTACGGCACGGCCGAGCACCGGCAGGCGTTGAAGGAATACGGCCCGTGCGCGCTGCACCGCCGGAGTTTCAAAGGAGTATGCGGCGAGACAGGTAAAACCGCCTGACGTCCCTTTCTTTTTCCGTGTTTTTCCCTTTCCGCCGCAAGAGCCAAAAGAACGAGAGTACCGAAGCGGGACCCCGCGACCAGTCGACCATCGGCCGAAGGGGAGAGGATCTGGCCCGGCGTCACCTGGAGCGGCATGGGTATCGGATTTTGGCCTGCAACTACCGGGTGCGTTTTGGTGAGATCGATCTCATTGCCGAGGAGAACAAGACCTTGGTCTTCATTGAAGTGAAGACCCGCACCGGCTTCACCCACGGTCATCCCCTGGAAGCGGTCACTGCCGCCAAGCAGAGACAGCTCGCCCGGGTAGCCCTCGACTACTTGAGCCGAGAGCATCAGGAACGACCGGTCCGGTTCGACGTGGTCTCGGTCCTGCTCATGAAAGAAGGCTCTCCCCGGATCGAGATCGTGAGAGATGCCTTTGAAATTCCCGCCGGAGTGTAACAGATGACGTCCACCAGCGGCCCTCGGACCGCCGCTCCCTTGATCGGCATCACCATGGGCTGCCCGGTAGGCATCGGCCCTGAAATCATTGTCCGCCGGCTGGCGGCTCCCGAGGATCTGGGGGGATATGATTTGGTGGTGTTGGGGGATGCCGGCGTCCTGCGGCGGTCAGCTTCCGAGCTGGGAATCGACATCCCGATTCGCGAATGGGAGCCGGGCGGAAAAATCGAGACGGGAACCATTCCCGTGCTGGCCCTCTCCCGCCTGGAGGCCGGGAAGCTCGTCTGGGGGCAGCCGAATCGGGAGACCGGCCGGGCCATGGCCGTCTACATCAAAGAGGCGGTCCGCTTGCTGCAGGCCGGCCGTCTGGCGGCGATGGTGACCGCCCCCATCAGCAAAAAGGCCTTGCAGGAAGCGGGATATGATTACCCCGGCCACACCGAGATGCTGGCTGCCCTCTGCGGCGTGGACGATTACGCGATGATGTTGGCCGGCGACCGGCTGCGGGTGACGCTGGTCACCATCCACATGCCTCTCGCCGCCGTGGCCCCGGCGCTTACCCCGGAGAAGATCCTCCGGCTGGTGGAGATTACCGGCGGGGCGCTGCGTCGTGATTTCGGAATCGAAGCGCCGCGGCTGGCTGTCGCCGGTTTCAATCCCCATGCAGGAGAAAGCGGGCTGTTCGGCGACGAGGAGGAACGGGTGATCGGTCCCGCAGTTTCAGAAGCGCGGGCGCGGGGCTGGCAAATTAACGGGCCGCTGCCGCCCGATACCGTTTTTCACCAAGCAGCAGCCGGCCGATATGATGCCGTGGTTTGCATGTATCACGATCAGGGGTTGATCCCCTTCAAGCTGCTCCATTTCGAGGATGGGGTCAATGTCACTTTGGGACTGCCCATCGTTCGGACCTCGGTGGATCACGGCACAGCATATGACATTGCCGGCCGGGGAGTGGCCAGTCCGGCCAGCCTGCGGGCCGCCTGCCGGCTGGCGGCGCGGATCGCCATCAACAGGCAGCAGTCGCCGGGTACGGCCCGATGACCGGCTTTTTTTCTGCTCTTTTCTCGTTTTTTCGGTAAAATTGATGAACACTATGCACAAGCCCGGCCGGGCGGGGATTCTGATCGCCATCGAGGGCATCGACGGCACGGGTAAATCGACCCAGCTCCGCCTGCTGACCGAAGAGCTCGGCAGGCGCGGATACGAGGTTGTTGCCACCAGGGAGCCGACGGACGGATCCTCCGGTCGCAAGATCCGTGAGCTTTATCTCAATCGGCGGCATGCCACTCCTGCCGAGGAGTTGGCGTTGTTCATGGCTGACCGCCGTGAACATGTGGAGGAGGTGATTGCGCCGGCCCTGGCAGCCGGAAAGATCGTGCTCACCGATCGCTATTACTTTTCCACCGCCGCTTACCAGGGTGCAGCCGGGCATGACCCGGAGGCCATCCTCAGGGAAAACGAAAGTTTCGCTCCGGAGCCCGATCTGGTTCTGCTGCTGGAGTTGCCGCCCGCGATGAGCATTGAGCGGATCAAGTCCCTGCGCGGCGAAGAGTTGAATGATTTCGAACAGGAGCACAACCTCAACCGGGTGGCGGCCGTGTTCGCTAGACTGCAGCGCCCCTTTATCGTCCGCATTGACGGCGCGCAGGAGGCGGCAGCCGTCCATCGACGGATTCTCGAACACGTGGAGCGGCTGCTCACAAATTGAGCGACGCCTCAGCTTTTTCGGAGCATCCAGGAAATGAATTCCGGCAATTTTGTTTTTTACGCTCACCGCTCCCGACTGGTCCATATGGTGAAATTTCTTTGCCTCAGCTGCAGTTTGCTCCTTTTCATCGCTTCTTGTTCCGGCAAGGCCCGGCTCGCTGGACCTCAGCCTCAGCCGGCACCGACACTCCAAGAAAAAACGGCAGACACCGACTGCGCTTACTTTTATTTTCTCTGGGGCAGATGGGCCGAAAATGCCGGCCGGCCGGAGGAGGCCCGCGAGGCCTACGAGAAGTCCTTGGCCTGCGACGGCAATGCCGTGCATGTCATGCGCAAACTGGCCGCTCTCCTCGCCCGCATGCACAGGAAAGACGAGGCCGTGGTCTGGCTGGAGAAGATCCGCAAACAGCGGTCGGCCGATACCGAGGCCCTGACTTTTGTCGCCAATCTTTATGCCGCTATGGAGATGCCGACAAAGGCCACTGAAATCTATCAGCAGATCCTGAAGAAGGAGCCGGAAAACTTAAAAGCGATGCTGCTGCTGGGCACCTTGTACGCCCAAAACCGTCAGTATGCCAAGGCTCGGGAAATGCTCGAGCGGCTGGTGCGGACCGACCGCAACTCTTATCTCGGCTATTATTATCTGGCCAAGCTTTACCGGCAGTTGCACCAATTCGACAAGGCCATCGCCTCCTACCAACAAGCTCTGGATCTCAACTGGTCGGCGGATCTCGCCAGTGAAATGGTTGATCTTTATGAAAATTTGAATCGCTATCCGCAGGCGATCGCCCTCTATCGGAAAATTCTGACCCGGGACCCGACTGACGAACAGGCCCGCAGCGGCTTGATCGGGGTCTATCTGCAGCAAGGCGACTTGGATCGGGCCATGGCGGAGCTCAAGGAGCTGCGCAAGTATGCTTCCGATGTCCAGAAGGTGGATTTTACCATCGGCAGGCTGCTTATCGAGCAAAAACGCTATCCGCAGGCCATCGCCAAGTTCTCGCAGATGCTTGCCGAGAACCCCGATCTTTATGAAGCCCGCTATCTGCTGGCCCTGACGTATTATGAACAAGGGAATCGAGGGAAAGCGGCCGAACTGCTGCGGCAGATTCCGGCCGCGGCCCAGCCGTATGAAGAAGCCACCCTGCTCCAGGCCAGGATTCTCGAGGAGAAAAAGGACTCGGCCGGTGTGGAGGCTCTTCTCAAGGAGCGGCTTGGCCGGGAGGATACCCGTCGGCCGATTTTCTACACGGCCCTGGCGGTTTTTTACCAGGAGCACGATCAGCCGGAAAGGGGTCGGGAGGTGTTCACCGAAGCATTGGCCCACTTCCCGGATGACCCCCAGATCCTCTTTCAATATGGACTCTTCCAGGAGCGAACAGGGCATTCCGAAGAGGCCATGTCCTTGATGCAGAAGGTACTCACCATCGAACCGCAAAATCCTTACGCTCTCAATTACGTGGGTTATACCTGGGCCGACCAGGGCGTCAACCTCGAGCAGGCTCTCAGCTACATCGAACAGGCGGTGGCCCTCAAACCCGGGGACGGGTCTATACGTGACAGTCTGGGATGGGTGTACTATCGGCTGGGAAAGATCGACCGGGCCAGGGCTGAACTGGAAAAGGCACGAGACCTCGAGCCGGAAGATCCCCACATCTTGGAGCATCTTGGCGACGTCTACCTCGACAGTGATGAGCCTCAGCTGGCCAAGCAGGCCTACAAGCGGGCTTTTGAACTGTATGAGGAGGGAAAGGAAAAGCAAGCGGTCGGACGCAAGCTCGAAGCGATTCGGCCGTAAGTTGGAATCCTGTGACGGCAACCGCGATCATATCCCGCCGGATCCTTTCCCGATTGATGGCCGCAGGGACACTGTTGTTTTTGGTGGCGGGTTGCGCCCGGCTGCCGACAGGTGTCAGGATTTCGGGGGACGAACGAGAAGCAGTCACCGCCGCCTTCGTCGAATGGCGGGCCGCCCAGCGGGAATGTCCCTGCTGCTTGGATGCTGCAGCCACCGTCACTTTCAAGTCCTGGATCCAATCCGGTACTCTGTCCGGGTTCGTTCAGGCCATGAAGCCGGCCTACCTGAAGTTCGTCGCCCTGAATCCCTGGGGCCAGCCCCTGCTGATGCTGGTTACCGACGGCCGGAGTTTTCAACTGGTTTCGGTGCCCGAAACCAAGGCTTATACGGGCAGTGTCCGGGCGAAGGCCTTCGAGAAATATGCCCCGGAGGGTGCCCGGCCTCAGGACGTTTTCTTCTGGCTTACCGGCCGGTTGCCGCCGGTGGAGTTGCGCATCGTCAGGGTTGCCAGGGACGAAGAGGCCGCCGGCTACTGGATCGATCTCACCGGGAAGAAATCGAGGCTGCGCCATAGGGTTCTCTTTGACCCTCAGCGGGAAGTGATCCTTCGCCACCTGGTACTCGACAGCCGGAAAAAGATGCTGGTGGATGTCGGCTACGACCAGTTTGCTCCCGCTCCCCCAGTCGGGGAGGTCAGCACGATATGCCGCTGGCCGGGCCGCATTGTCGTAAAAACGCGGAAGCACCGGGGCCAGTTGATCATCAGCTTGAGCGATTGGCGGGCCGCATCGTTTGGAAAACGCGATTTCCACTTGGAGCTGCCGGCCGGCTATGAACATATTAATGTGCAATGAGCATGGATCTGGATACCCTTCTGCAGGCGGTCGGGAAGCCGAGTCGTTACAGCGGGAACGAATATAATGGAATGCGCCGGGACTGGCAGGCGGCCGCCGGCCGTTTCGCCCTGGTTTTTCCGGATCTTTACGAAATCGGCATGTCCCACCAGGGGCTGCAGATCCTCTATCATATCCTGAATACCCGTCCCGACCTGCTCGCCGAGCGTGCCTACGCTCCGGACACAGATCTTGAAGAGCTGCTTCGCCGGCATGAGCTGCCGCTGTTCACTCTTGAATCCCGTCGGCCATTGGGCGACTTTGACGTCATCGGCATCACCCTGCCTTAAGAGCTCTGCTAGAACAAAATTCTCACCATTCTCAATCTAGCCGGTCTTCCCCTGCGCGCGGCCGACCGGACGCTATCTATTCCCCTGGTCATC
>JARRJE010000034.1:0-9298 GCA_037379765.1 Deltaproteobacteria bacterium | reverse complement strand
GCCGGGCAGAGCCAAGGCAACACTGTCCGGAGCGAACACGTCCTGCCAACAGGCGATGCCCATTGCCAAACAGCTGCTCAAGGGAGCGGAGGCCGACCGGAAGTACGACCGACAGCGCGCCAGGCAGGCAGCTCTTCTCCTGGAAAAGCACGCCCCTCCCACCTTCCGGACCGCGGATTGCCCAATGCTTCTGGCCGAGGCCTGGTATCGTTCAGCCGATCCGGATGCGGATATCAAGCAAACCTATCCCATTTTCCAAAAGGTACGAAAGTATGCGGAAAAAGCCCTGGCCATCGACCCGAAGCGGACGGAAGCCCACTACTGGATTGGTCTGGCCAAATTGCGCAAAGCCCAGAAAGTCGGCGGCATCCGGGCCTTTTTCATCGTTTGGAGCGGCATCAATGAGCTGGAGAAGGTCCGGACAGAGCGGCCGGATTATGACCAGGCAGGCGCTGCACGGGTGCTGAGTCTGCTCTACCGGGTTGCGCCGCAATGGACCCCCTTCGGCAACATGAACAAGGCGATACGCTATGGCCTCGATGCAGTCAGGGCCTCCGAGGGATACCCTTTGAACCGACTCTACCTGGCCCGCGCTTATCTGGGCGCCGAAAAGATCTCAGCCGCTGCCGGCGAGCTGCGAAAGATCCTCGCTATGGGGCCCAATCCCTTTGCTGCAGAAGCCAGGCGGCAGCTGGCCGAGCTGGGTCAACCCGTTCTCTGAGAAGGCGGCCGCCGCCATCCTCTTCCTTGCCACCGGTCTTTTCAAGGAGAGTAGCGAGACTTTACGACGGTGCTGCCGCCATTGATCGCTCGCCTGGAAACCGCGATGACGGCTAAAGCATCATAACGGTCATAGCTCTTCCAGAGAAGTCGGAGATTCCCTAAGCTGGCAGACGAATGAACGGAAACTCCAGGATCACTTTGGTCCCCTTTCCTTCTTGACTTTCAAGAAAGATACTCCCCTGATGCTCCTCGACGATCTGTTTCACGATGGGCAGGCCGAGCCCAATGCGGCCCGGTTTGGTGGTGACGAACGGCTCCAACATGGTCGCTAGCTTGCCGGCAGCGATCCCGGAACCGTTATCCTCGATCTCGATGCGGTACCCCCCCGCGTGGTTCTTTCGATTCTGAACTCGACCAGGCCTCCCTTGTTGCATGCCTCCAAGGCATTACGCAACAGATGGGTGAGGGCGATCTTGAGCATTCCCACATTGGCCTTGAAGACAAAAGACCCGGGTTGATGCTTCAGGTTCAGGGCGACCTCCTTGCGGGCGAAATCGCTTTTCAGGATCTCCATGCTTTCGTTCATGATGGCCAGCAAATCCTCCTTCTGCATGAAGAACCGGCGCTGGGCGGCCAGCCTTTCGAAGTCGCTGACGATTTTCTCGAGCTCGCTCGTCTTGGCGAGGATGGTTTCGATCTTGGCCAGATTCCGGGGAGTATCCGGCACCTCCTTCAGCAGAGTCCTTACCAGGCCGCCGATGACCGTTGCCGGGTTCCTGATCTCATGGGCGATCTTCAGGGCCATTTCGGCGATCGCCCTCTCCGCACCGGCAGACTCCAGATCTCGATTGAGCTGATGAAGCTCGCCATTGAGACGATTCAACTCCTCATTTTGACGAGACCGCTCCTCCAGCTGCCTGATCAGCTCCTTGTGCTGTTCCCGCAAGTTCTCCCGGCATAATTTTCCGCTCTCTGCAAACAACTCGTCAGAGAGTTCCTCCTCTTTCTGCAGCTCATGCAGAAGTGTGCACGGTCCCCATTTGACCGCACCGATTCTCACCTTTCCGGGCCACTCCTCCGCTTCCGTGACATCCATAATTTCTCGCAGCTTTTCAATCATTCTGCCGGCAGAGTCACGGAAAGATTGCAACCCCCCAGCCGGCCGGTCGGACTCGCAGGCGATTTCCAAGCCGGCCCGTCCCCGGGCATCGTTTCCGAGAAGGTACTGCATCCGCCCGCTGCCACGCACTCGGAGAAGAGTGCGTGCCATTTCCACCGCCAGCTCAGCGGCCTGTTCCCTGTCGGGGATAAGACGCCCAAAACGGGCAATGACCAGGGTCTTCTCTCTGATCCGTGGAAGGTCTTCCTCTCCGTCCACTAGAAGAGTCAGCAAATGAAGGTGTTCCTTGAAACAGGTCACGAATTCCCCTGCGGAGTATCGATTCGGTTTGCCGGCGGGACAATGAGTTTCGTCGGCAGGAAATCCTTTTTTCGACGAGAGGGATCTCTGCTTCCGGAGAACGGAAACCCCGGAAGCTTCCTCATCTGAAAAGGGCGAATTAATCTTTCTCCATCCAGTGTGGACCGCTTCTAACTGGAATGGAAGCCTTATGAATGTTTTCTCTAAAATTGGAAAGAAGGGGAATAACGATGGGTTCGAATCGGTTGAACCACCGTTCGGAGAGTTATAAGGTTTTCCCGGACCGATCCTCAATTTCGGCGGCCTTTCGGCAGAGGTCGGTGCGAAAACGCGTTGAGAGACGGCCCATGAGCTCACCCATGGCCCGGGCAAAGACGGCGGAGTCGTCCTTCGCGAATGGCTTGCTCTGCAGCTCGTAAATCCTATGGAAGAGAACCTCTTGCTCCGCTCCGGTGTCAACCAGGCTCATCTCCACCTTCAGGACCGCGCGGGACTGTCCTCCTTCTCGTTTCCAGGCGTAGAGATCAACCCGGCCGGTGAGACTCAGGGGCACTTGCAGTGGATTGTCGCCGGTAACCACCATGGGGAACAGATCGCCGGCGCTCAGGTCTCGAGCCAGTTGCTGTGCCACCATTGTCCCGGGAGTCGCTACCCACTGGTAACTACTGGAAAACTGGACCTTCCCTTCAGGCAGGAGCACCACCATCTCCTGGTGGTTGTAAGGGCTCCCTGCGGAAAATTCCCATACCCGCACACCCTGATTGAAGGAAGGCTTGCAGGCCACCGGCGCTGCCTGGTATTCCGGCTGGTAATAGACCGGAGCCGGGACCTTGCTGGTAAGAAGCGAGCCGCAGCCGGTAACAAGGATGGCCGTCAGGATCGGGAAAAGGAAACGTATTTTCACGAATGAACCCTCGCCGAATTAAATAATTACGGAGCAGGCAGCTCCAGCCTTCTTAGAGAACGACCCCAGAATGCCGCAGATCCGAGAAAGTCTTCCATAAGCTCTAAAAAAGTTCCGGCCTCTCTGATGAGTAAAAAAGCTCGAAAACGGACTGCCGCGCCCAGTGCCGGCAAAGAGGCCTGAGAGCTGGGTTTCATTGCGAACAGGCCATGGACATGGAAGATATGTTGTACGGCGACCTTGACCACGGGTCACCTCTTAAAGGGTTCGCTGCGGCGGGGCTGCTCAAGAATTTCGCCCGGGCTCTGGCGCAAGGAGCGCACCAGCCGTTCCATTTCCGCAAGCAGCCTGTTGACTTCGACCAGGCTCTTGTCGAGCATGGCCATGGTCTGGTCGCTCTGCCGGTTGAAGGAGCTCACCGCCTTTTCGCCGGTTGTCACCATCCTCTCTATCCGCTGATTCAGCTTGTTCAGCGCATCCGGCGGCAGCCCTTTCAGCTGTGCAGAGAGCTCACTGGTGCTCCGTCTCAGATTGTCGGCAGTGGCGGTGATGTCCCGAAAGACGCCGCGCCATTGCTCCGGCTTACCGGTGCCGCTCAGCCCTTTCAAGATATCCTCCAGATGAGCCGAGGCAGCCTGGAGATTGTCGATGGTCCGGCGGATGTCGCCGCCGGCCACGGCCCCGCTCAGCTCCTGGGCGGTCTGCCGCCAAGCGCTGACCAGGCCCGGAATGTTTGCTTTTTCAAGTTGATTCAGGACTTGCTTGGCCTGGTTTTCCATTCGGGCCATACTACCCCTTCGGGTCGGGATCACTGGATACTTGACAGTGAACGGCAGGGAAGGCTTTTCCACCTTTTGGCCGCGCAGCCGAACAAGGGACAGGTAAGGCTGGCCGGCAATGCCGCCGGAATCCAGCTGGACCACCGTGTTTTCAACCACCTTGAAATTTTTGTCCACCGAGAGCACCACCTCGACGAACCGATCGTCCGGACCGATGCCAATAGTCTTGACATCGCCGATTTGCACCCCCAGATACTTGACCGGCGCCCCCTTCTGCAGCCCGCCCACCGAAAAATCGAAAACGGCCGTGTAATCCTTCGTCGACTGGAAGATCTCCACTGCCCCGATCCAAAGCATACCGGCCATCAGAATGAGTATTCCCGCAAGAACGAACAAACCCAACTTGAAGGGGCTGACCTTTCGCTTCAAAGAAGGCCCTCCTGTTTGCGATCGATATGCCGCTGGAAAAAGGACTGCACCCGCGGATCATCCTCCTGTTCCATCTCCGCAAAGGTCCCCATGGCGATGATGCCCTTGGCCTCCCGGTCGAGCATGATGCACTGGTCGGCGAAATTCCTGATGCTGGCCAGCTCGTGGCTGATGATCACGATGGTGATGCCCATAATCCTGCGGACCTCGAGCAGCATCCGGTCGATCTCGGTGGCGGTTCCGGGGTCGAGGCCAGCGGTCGGCTCGTCACAGAACAGGATCGGCGGGTCGAGGGCAATGGCGCGGGCCAGCCCGGCCCGTTTCAACTGCCCGCCGCTCAGATCCGCCGGCCATTGGTGGATGGCCTCACCGAGCCCCACCATATCCAGCTTGAGCCGCACGATTTCTGCGATTATCTCCGGCTGCAGCTCCGTGAACTCCTCCAGGGGCATGGCTACGTTATCTCCCAGGGTCATGCCGCTCACCAAGGCGCCCTCTTGGAACAGCACTCCGAAGGAACGGTGAAGGCGGTCCAGGACTTCCCGATTCATTTCAGAGTCGAATTCCTCTCCAGCGATGTGGATCCTGCCGGCAATTGCCGGCAGCAGGCCTATGATCGTCCGCAGGAGCGTGGTCTTGCCGCAGCCGCTCGGGCCCAGGATGGTGAAGATTTCTTCCTTGTTCACCCCGAAATTTATTTTTTCGAGCAGGGCCTCACCTTCGTAGCCCACTGCGAGATTCTCCACCCGGAGGATCTCCTCTTTCTTCTTTACGGCACCGCCTCCTTCCACCCGTTCTCCGCTCATAATTTACAGATTTAGCACATGGAAAATGCCGGCTAGAAGGGCGACGAAAAGAACGATCAAAAAAATGCCGCTCACCACCGAGGCAGTAGTCTGGACCCCAACGCTTTCTGCGGCCGGTCCGGTCCTGAAACCGTGAAAGCAGCCGTTGATTCCGATCGTCGCCGCGAAAACGAATCCTTTAATGAATCCCTCATAGATGTAACCCGGCTGCAGGACCTTGCTGACCTCCACGAGATAATTCATCGGCCCCAGATCCAGGACCATCATGCCCTGGATAGTGCCGCCGAAGATACCCGCCGCATCTGCAATCATCACGAGCAGAGGCCCGGCAAGGACGAGGCCGACGACCCGAGGCAGGACGAGATAGTGCATGGGATCGAACCCCATCACCTCCAGGGCGGCAATTTCCTCCTTCACCTGCATGGTGCCGATTTCGGCAGCAAAGGCCGCGCCGGTGCGGCCAACGAGGATCACTGCGGTGAGAAGCGGCGCCATCTCCTTCATGGTGCCCATGGTCACGGCGTCGGCTACATGTATACCTATGCTTATCGTTGTCGATTCGGTGGACTGCATCCCGACGATGTAGCCCATAAGCCCGCTCAAAATGAAGACAAAGGGCACCGCCTCCGCCCCGACCTTTTGCATCTGGTAAAAGATCTCGATGATATTGAGACGGCGCCAATGGCGCAAGGCACTGCCGCCGGCCATCAGGAACTCTCCCAAAAAGGACACCGCCCCCACTGTGGTTTCGAAAATTTCCAAAGCCGCAAGACCGGTGCGGCCGATGAAACCGAACTCAGGGACAGGCTTCTCCTCCCGTCGCTTTCCGGATCGTTCTTCCGCGTACCTGAGGAATTCGGATACCCGCTCAGGCATGTTTCGTGGCGTGCAGTCCAGCCTCCGCATGCTGCACTTCCGATTCAGCAGCCGCAGCAGGGCGAGCCCTGCACTGTCGATTCCGGACACCTGCCCGCAATCGATGATCACCCGTTCAGCTCCGGGGCGGCCAATGGTCTCGGTAAGGCGAGGCCACAACGCCGGGACCTGTTTGTGATCGAGCGGCCCCGCCAGGTAGATGACCGTGGCGTCTCCTTCTGATTCGATTTGCATTTTTCCTTCGGGCATACCTCTATCTGGCGCGCAAAAAGAAACGGGTTCCGGAGCCGAGCTGTTCGGGTCAGTGAAGCCAAGAAGGTGCGCCCCGGAGAAGGAGCTGCTTTTGTTTTCATGTTAGCATCTTCCCTACCTTCACGACAAATTTCCCTTTTTTGGCCATCAGCTCTGCCGGGCACCCTTGCCTTTGATTTTTTGCTTTGGCCCGACGAGGCCAGTAGCTGCTAAAATGAAATCAGAATTTTTCTCCCCCTTCTTCGGCGCATCATGGGAAAAAATGTTTCGATCCCCTCCCACTTCCCGGCAGCTGACGGGTTTTTTCATTCTCACCGGGCTCGCCGTGACGGGCAATTACTTCTGTATCCCCCTGTTTTTCGGGGTGGACTTCGCCTTCGGCAGCATCGCCGTGCTCATCACTCTCCGCTGCTACGGCCTCACGGCGGGCCTGATTGCGGCGGCCCTCGGCGGCATCCCCACATACTTCCTTTTGCAGCAGCCCTTCGACCTGATCATCTTTGTGGCCGAAGCGCTGGTAGTCGGCCTTTTGCTGCGCCGGAAAAGCATGGAGCTGATCGTGGCCGACAGCCTGTTCTGGCTCTTGGCGGGCATTCCGTTGGTCTGGCTTTTTTACGACGTGATCATGCAGGTCAAAGCGGACCCCACCTTGTTCGTCAGCCTCAAGCAAAGCGCCAATGGCATTTTCAACGCCCTGATCGCCAGCACCCTCCTCCATTACCTGCCGCTGCGCCGGTGGGCAGGCCTGCCGGAGAAAGCGGAATTCCCGCCATTGGCCGAAATTCTTTTCCGATTGATCCTGATCCTGGTCCTTCTACCCACTTTCGTGCTCATGGTGCTCAACGGCCGGGACAGCGTCCGCAGTCTGGAATTGCGGCTGCAGCAGCATCTGAATGCTGCGGCCAAAGACATTTCCTACCATCTCGCCACCCGCCTGCGACTGGACGAGCATGCGGTTGCGACCCTGGCGGACATCGCCGCCAGTTACAAAATCGTTCCTTCCACGCCCCTCCAGCGGATCACCACCCTGGTGAATAAGTCGTTTCCCGGATTCCACCACATGTTTATCGCCAATCAAGAAGGCATTGCCGTTGCGTTCTCCCCTCCGGTCGATGCCCGAGGGCAGTCCACCATCGGCCTTGATTTCAGCGACCGCAACTACTTCCGGAAACTGAAAGAGACTGGGAAACCGGTGGTCTCCGATATATTTCTTGGACGAGGCGGGGTGAACGAGCCAATCATCGCTCTCGCCGTCCCCATTCTAAAAAAAGACAAGTTCAGCGGGTTTGCTCTGGGAGCTCTCGATCTGAAAGGAATTATCATGATCCTGCGCTCCTATGCCGGTACCAAGCAGATGAAGATCACCCTCCTGGCCAGCAAGCATCGGGTTATCGCCTCCAGCAACGACAACCTGCTGCTGATGAGCGTTTATTCCCCGGCGAAGGGGGAAATTAAAACCCTGACCAAAAAACTGACCCGCATCAGCCCGCGAGCGGCCTCTCCCCCGATCAGGCGCTGGCTGCAATCCTATTTGATTCATGAGGCCCGGGTGGGCAGGGGCCTTTCCTGGACCCTGCTGATCGAAACCCCGCTTGCTACCAAGGAAGAGGCCCTCATCGCCATCTATAATCGCCACCTCGCCACGATGCTGGCGGTGGTGGTGCTGGCCATTCTCGTCGCAGGAGCGCTCGGTAAAGCTTTGACTCGCTCAATCAACCAGTTGGGAATGGTCACCAGCGATTTGCCGGGGCGGCTGCTCGCCGACGGCAGCATCGATCGCCTGCCTTGGCCGCGGACGAAAACCAGGGAAATACAGACGGTGATCGGAAACTTTCAGGCCATGGCCGCCACCCTGCAGCAGAACTTCCGGGAGCTGCAGGCGCGCACCCGGGAACTGGCAGGGCTGAATGACGAGCTTCAGGAAGAAATGGCCGAGCGCCGTCGCCTGGAAGAGACCATCCAGCGCCAGAAGCGAATGGAGACCATCGCCAACTTGGCGGCCAGCGTCGCCCACGACCTCAACAACATTCTTTCCGGCCTGGTGGGCTATCCGGATCTCCTTCTCCATGACCTGCCGATGGACAGCCCTTTGCGCGGCCGCATTCTCCGGATCAAGGATTCCGGCGAAAGAGCTGCCGCCGTGGTGCAGGACTTGCTCACCCTGGCCCGCCGCGGGGTCATCCAGAAGAAAATCATCAATCTCAACGATGTGATCGAGTCCTATCTGCAAAGCCCGGGGAGCCAGAGTCTCCAGGCTGGTCATCCAGAGATCGAAATCCGGGCACGGCTGGAGCCCGACCTCCTGAACGTCTGCGGCTCAGAAGTGCACATTGCCAAAAGCCTCATGAATCTGGTCGTCAACGCCGTTGAAGCCATGCCGGCCGGCGGCGAAGTTGTGATCTCCACGGCCAACCGTAGCGTCGACACACCGCTGATGGGATTTGAACGGATCGAACCAGGCGACTATGTGGTACTCGAGGTGAGCGACAACGGCATCGGCATCGCGCCCCAGGACCAACCTAAAATCTTCGAGCCCTTCTATACGAAAAAGGTCATGGGTCGGAGCGGCACCGGACTGGGCATGTCGGTGGTCTGGACCACGGTGAAGGACGAGGACGGCTTCATCAACCTGCAGAGCGCAGAAGGCCGGGGGACGACCATAGCGATGTACCTGCCGGTGGCAAGGGGAGAACCGGCCGCCATCGAATCCCAAATTCCTCTCGAGGAGTATCTGGGCACCGAAACGGTGCTGGTGGTGGATGACCTCGAGGAGCAGCGGGAAATAGCCGCCGGTATGCTGCGCAAGCTTGGCTACCGGGTGTTCACCGCCGCCGACGGCGAGGAGGCGATCCGGTTCCTGAAAAAGCAGCCGGTTGACCTTCTGGTGCTCGACATGATCATGGAGCCCGGGCCCGACGGCTTGGAGACTTACAGAAGGATTCTCGAAGAGCGCCCCGGCCAGAAAGCGATCATCGCCAGCGGCTTCGCCGAGAACGAACGGGTCCGGGAAGCGCAGCAGCTGGGGGCCGGCGCTTATGTTGCCAAGCCGTACACTTTGGAAAAATTGGGAGTGGCCGTGAGAAGGGAGCTCGACCGCCTTGAGTGATCC
>JARRJE010000033.1:0-25400 GCA_037379765.1 Deltaproteobacteria bacterium | reverse complement strand
GCAAGTTCGCCATCCTGGTCTGGAGAACCATGTTCTGCGCCGAATAACCGATGCCGAGAAAACCGGCCAACCCGAGAACCGCAAACAGGGCAGTAACCAGGCAAGCTGTTGATTTGAAACGCTTTCTTTGCAGACAAAAATCATGCGTTCGACCATAAATGCTGGTGATCACAATATGTAGTTTGTCATCCATACGGTCCATTTGGTTATCCCCCCCTTGAGCAATAACTATGTTCTTCAGCGCCCAAAGACAGCAACTTGCGTGCCATTATAACGCCGGCTTGCAGAAAATGATTTAATATTAAGCACATAAGGTTTACCTTCTCTATCGTAAATCGTTTTCCTATTCATATCGGTAAAATGATTTAATCCGATCATTAAAAATTTGACCTCTTTTCAGCATCGCACCGGATCTCAAATTCTCCTTTCTGAGAACAGACTTGTAGGAAAAACTGCTGAAAAAAGATATAAGATTATAGACTACACTCAATTAACCAGTACATTTACTCTGGGACACCATTCTTTGCAACGGCATTCACAGACCACGCTAGACCTGGCTCAACCGGTCACCCTCAGGGTAACGCCACCGAATTCGATAACGTCGCCAAACCGGAGCTGACGCCCGCGGCGAACTTCCACCTCACCATTGACTCTTGCTTCTCCCCTCTGAATCCGCAATTTCGCTTCGCCACCGGTGGAGACCAAACCCGCTGTTTTCAAAAACTGTCCCAACCGGATATTTTTTGTTTTGATGGTAATTTCCTGCATACCTTCCTCGAAAAGATGGTGGTCAGCAAAAGCCCTTGAGAATTGTGCCCGCCCCATATAAGCTAGTGCCTACCGAATCGAGAATACAGACTGACCCGAAAATCGTCTGCCAAATTCGTGAGCAAATGGCGGTTTCGCATTTTGCTATATGCTGGGATAAACAACAATCTGATTTAAATAAAAAAATTTTCCAGTCACGTATTCAAATAAGCAAGAACATCACAGGGAGAAAAACTACATGCAGCTCTGGGAGACGCCAAAGGGGGACAAATGGTTGTGCGCCGATTGCAGGGAAGAGCTCGCCCAGCGGATCAAGAAGGAAAAATGGCGGCTTATCTTTGACCGAATCGATCCGGAGCTGCGCTGCGCCATCTGCGGGCATGGCGATGTGGATGTGGAAGATTGATGCCGCGTGAGCGGGGAGGCGCGTTCTGATTCTACCCAAGAGGTGTCACTGCTGCGGCAAGCCGCTGTCCCCTGGCGGCTCCTATTTCGTCCTGCGCGTGGAAATCACCGCTGGCTTCGATGGCTGCCTGCCGGAGACCTCTGAAGACCCCGAGGAGCTGATCCGAACCGCTCTGGAGGTACTGGCCCGAAAAACGGCCGCTGAGCAGGAAGCCGACGTCTTCGAAGAAATGCTGCTCATCCTGTGCCCGGCTTGCCGGCTGGCGGTGCGGAAACAGCTGCACGACATCGATCGCTTCGCCGGGAGCGAACTATAGCGAGGTGAGGTCCAAACGGGGCATACGAAAAAAACACCCGCTTTCGGCGGAAGCATTAAGAGGTCAGCGGTGCGGCCGTCTTCTTGAAAGCAACCGGATATGCCGGCTGGGCCATACTCGATTTTGATTCCGCAGTACTTCTCTGCCTTGATGACCGCCTCTCTCCACAGTAAGCTTGGTGCAACCCGGCGGCCTAGTTTCTGCCGGTTTCAGGTCGCTTGTGGTGCCCGATGGAAGGAATCGCTATCGGTGGGCTCACCGCAATGAGAGCAGATGAGTCTTAAATCGGTGACAACACGTTCGTAGATTTTACGGCCACAGTTGGGGCATACCAGAAACTCTTTTTCCGCCGCTAAATCTTCCGGCCGCAACTCCCGCAGGCATTCAGGGCATGGCAATGGAGCCATTTTTATTCCTCCCGCCAATGAATGATTGCCTCCTCCTCTCCATCACGATATCATGGCGGCTCGGTTTCTGACCAGTACCCCTTTCTTACGCCTTCTCAGGTGCAGGCTTTGCGACGGCGTTCCTCTTCCAGGCCGGCAATGAAACTCTCCAGATCGTTTGGCTCGCCTTCCCGGTAATCGGCGGGATAGAGCAGGGCGGACATGTAGAAAATGCTGCTTAATTCCTGAGCCCGCTTAGCGCTCGCTGCAAAGCGGCGCAATCGGCGAGCAATCTCTTCTTCCTTTTCGGAAGCCAATTCAGATATCTGCTCCTGTATGGTGACAGGCAGTTCAATTAACAGCTCGGTTTTTTTCTGCAACTTCATCCGGTAAACCGACTCGTCACCTTGTTCGTAAAGAGCCTGCCCGGCCTCATTCTCGAGAGCTCTGATGCGCCTGGCCTCTTCCTTCAAATTATCGATGATTCTCTCCATCCCGGTGTCCGCCATGAAGCCTCCTTTGCGAATTTCTTCCCAAGGCACTTGTTGATATCATCCGGCCTTCATTTTATTCAAGCCTGCTTGCCGAGCAATTTCATCAAGCGCCTGGCGTCCTCAGCCATGAACACATTGTTGAATAACACTCGTGTCGTTCCCCTGTTTCCTATCATGGCCACCAATTTCTTCAGCTCCTCATCGGTGTAACGATGATGGTAGCGATAGGCGGGCCGGCCATGCAACCTGAAATACCGGAAATTCTCCATCAAGGGCGGCCGCAGAAAGGGGTCAATGCCGGGCACTAGACCGCAATCCGCCGATAGTTTAAACAAAAGATGATCCGTCCACCCCTCTCCTCGCGGCTCGAAAACAAGCATTTGGCCCTTTCGCCTGATGTGATCAAAAAATTGAGTCAATTGTCGCAAATTTTCTTTGGTGGGCGAGAAACTTTTCGGGGTTTGAAAAAGCACGGCTTCGGCCCACAAAGATTGGGCGATGGCCAAAGTCTGTTCCCAGGCTGCGTAGGTGACCTCATTCCAACGGAAATCCCCGGCTTGGGCCAGTTCCTCCTTTGAAAGCTTCTCCTTGAGCTTCCGGTAGGTGGGACTGCCCGCTCGGTGGGTAATCAGCTGCCAGGCCTTGACCGTGAACACAAAATCAGCCGGTGCTTTCTGCCGCCAGCGTTTTGCAGTGGAAATCCCCGGCGGCTGATAAAAGGTCTGCTGCACCTCAAGAATCTCGAAGTCGTGAAAGGTCCGGTCCTGAGCTTCGGCAAAGCCGCAGGTGCCTATCAAGACCGAGTTCTTCACAATCCGACTCATCGATCATCCTCGCCCGAACCTATCTTTCCTTCAGCAGGAAAGTATGAATAGACGCCAACCAAAAGAGCCTGCCTCCGAAAACCTTAAAAAATATTGCCGCCGATCCTTGGGAAATCGGCACCCGGAAGCCAAGTCCAGGAACCGATTGCCCCGGACGCGCCTTGACAGGCGCCGTGTCCCACGGGAATAGTGAAAGAAATGTCTTCCGTCTAAACCACGCCCGGAGCATGAAGTTTAATCCGCTCATCACATAAATAAAGGTGGTATTCGATTATAGAGATGGCTGCCGACGAAGGAGCCGGCTTCGTAACGGTCGATCGAAGAGCGGTCGCCATTCATGGATGAAATTCTACAGATGACTTTTTATCTTAACCGGCTAAAATCCAATCTCAAGCCGGTTATGGACTAATTTCCCGTCATGATTCAGATAACGTCCATTCACCTTAAATAAAAGGAACTTCTCTTGAACACGACGGTCCTATCCCGCCTGCGAATCGCTGCCCGTTCGGCCACGGGCGCACGCCGGCGAAACGAAGACCGGTTCCTGGTCCGAGAGTTGACGGCCGACACCCTACTGCTGGCGGTGGCGGACGGAATGGGCGGCGAGGCCGCGGGCGATGTGGCCGCCCAGTTGGCGATCGATACTGTGGCGGCCCTCCTCCCCGGGCCGGAGGCCGAGGAAACCCACCTGCTGACCCAAATCGAGACGGCCAACGAACGGGTCCTGGCCGAGGCCGACCGACGGGGACTATCGCGTATGGGAACCACCCTCACCGTCGCCCTGATCTCGGGAAATACGCTTACCTGGGCCCACGTCGGGGACAGCCGGCTCTCTCTTTTTCGGGAACGGAAGTTGCGCCAGCTCACTTTGGACCAGAATGCAGCCGGAAGCATGGTGGCCGCGGGCCGCCTCACCCCGGAGGAAGCCCGATTCTCCCCATACCGCCATATGTTAGAGCAGTGCGTTGGCTGCCTGAGCTGTCACCCCGCCAGGGGTCGCCTGACACTTCGGGCAGGGGATTTGCTGCTGCTTGCCACTGACGGCCTGCATGGAGAGCTGTCCAACGAGGTGATCGCCGCTCTCCTCGGCGGTGCGAACGATCTCGAGCGCATCGCTCAGTCCTTGCTCGATGGCGCCCTGGAGCAAGGGGGTCACGACAACGTGACCGTGGTTCTGGCCTCTTTCTAGCGGACCGTTTCCCTTTTGGCGCCTGATTCGTTTCAGTTATTGATTTTGCCGAAAAAAGTCATCACTCAGCTCATGATGGCTCAACAAAAAACGACCGGCTAAGAAGTGGCAGCGGTGAGAATCTGAATCATAATGGATATCGATTGCTTACGTACCCAGCACGACTGATCGAACTTGGGCGACACCATCGGTGATATGGGGAATCCCTCCATGATCCGCAAAAGGATTTATCCCGACTCCCCGTGAAAAGAACCCTCCAGGCCACGCCCTTTCTGCCATGCTCTGGTTTGCACTCGCCCTCGCTTCCGCTCTTGCCATGTCAGCAAGCGATGCCCTATCCAAGCACTTCAGCCGCAAGGTTTCCGATTTCACCAACACCTGGGTCCGCTTTCACTATGCCGCTCCTTTCATGCTTATGGTGCTCGCCGCCATTGACATCCCGCCGCTGGACCGCACCTTCTGGTTGACACTTGCCATCTTGCTGCCCCTTGAGATCACTGCTTGGCTCCTCTATCTCAAGGCCATCCGCCTTTCGCCCCTCGGTCTCACCATTCCTTTCCTCGGCCTGACCCCAGTGCTGCTCCTGGTGGTGCCCCGCCTGCTCCTGGGAGAAAAGGTGTCCCTTCTCGGCGGCCTCGGCGTGGTCCTAGTGGCGGCCGGCATTTACCTGCTGAACGCCAGCAGAACCGTCGAAGGCTGGCTTGGGCCGCTGCGGGCCATCCGTTCCGAGCCGGGTTCCCGGCTGATGCTTTCGGTGGCGGCCATTTTCAGCGTCACCGCCACCTTGGGCAAGGTACTCATCCTCCATTCTTCAGTCCTGTTCGTGGCCGCCATTTATTTTCCGTTGCTCGCCCTTATTCTTGCCCCCGTCGCCTTTGCCCGGCCTCAGGTGCGGCGGGAACTGATGAGCTCTCCGGGCCAGGGAGCACTCATTGGCTTCGCCTTCGCCCTCATGGCCCTCTCCCACTATTATGCCATCAAGATCGCCCCGGTGGCATACATGGTCGCGGTCAAGCGCACCAGCCTCATCTTCGCCACCGTATGGGGATGGCTCTTTTTCCAGGAAGGACACTTACGAGAACGGCTGCTCGGTGCAACGGTCATTGTGGCCGGGGTCCTGCTGGTGGCCTTGGCCCATTGATGTTTAACGTTCCGCAGCACCGCATCTGTTTTGTCATCGACCTGTTCGTGGAGCACTAGTCCGGGCTAGCAGACCTCGTTGTCGGCACGTTGCCGACGCTAATCGCTGGCATCTGCGCCACCTTGATGAACATTGACCGTCCTGAGATGCGACGAGTTTTTCGCCTTCACCAGTGGCTGCCGAATTCCTGATAAACGGCGCCTTCCGATCAGGGATTAGGCCTTCCCGGCGGCTCGCCTGCCCCCTGCTGCAGCACGAACATGGCGGCCACCACAATGAGGATGCCAGGCAGAGTCTTGGATGGAGGCAGGCCGTGGCCGAGCAGCCAGTTAAGAATCAGCACCAGGGCCGGATAAAAGTAGCTGTAGGCCATGACCCGGGTTGGGCCGAGATAAAGGGTGGAGTACTGGGTCAGGAAGAAGGTAACGATGGTGGTAAAGATTGCCAGGTAAGCGATCCCGGCCCAAATCTCCGGGGCCACTCCGGCCCAGTCGGTGGCCGCCAGCTTCGGGCCGGAAAGAAGGAGCAGCCAGCCGAGCCCGGTGACCATCACCCAGAAAGTCATCACCGCCATGGGCTCCCGCCGGTGAAAGAGCTTGACGAGCGGTGTGTAAAAGCCCATGGCGAAGCAGCCGGCCAGAAAGATCAGATCTCCCTTGTTGAGATCCAGAGCCAGCAACCGGCCCAAGTCGCCGCGGAAGATCACCCACAGAGAGCCAATCAGGCCGAAGAGGAGGGCGAGCAGCCGGGCCCTGCCCAGCCGTTCTCCCAGAAGAACCGCCCCATAGATGCCGGAAATCCCGGGCACCAAGGTGAAAAGAACGCCGGTGTTGAGGGAACTGGTATAGCGGAGGGCCAGAAACATGCACCAGAAGAACCCGACGATGCTCGCCGAGATCGCCCCGTAGCGGGCAAGGTCCCGCCCGCCCGGGCGGGCGAGGCCGTAATGCGCTTTGATATATGGGAAGAAGAGAAGAACCGCCAGCAGGAAGCGGACCAAGATGAGCACGGCCGGGTCGAGGGCATGGGTGATCGCCTTGCCGACGATGAAGGAGGTGGAAACCAGGGTGGCGGCGACCAGCATCAAGCCGTGAATGGCCCAGAGCGGCAGCGGTCTCCCAGGGAAGCGGTGTTCCGAATTCATCTCTCCGATCATAAATGATCGTCGGCCGGGGCCGCCACCCTTATTCACCGGCCTTGCTCTTCTTATAATTGTGCTACCGGGATGAGGAAAAGATCTGGAAGGTTCCCCCCAATAATTGGCCCGAGCCTCTGCACAGCCCCTTCGCAAAAAACACCTGTCCCCCATCAGGAGCTTTGTTATAATGCCGAGGAAGATTTCTTCTCATTCCGGGAGGTTTTTATGAAAAAGAGCCACGCGGCCCGGGTTTTATTGACCGGACTCCTTTTACTCACCGCCATGACTTTTGGCTGCGAGAAGCGACCGCCGGCCAAAGCAAAGGTGGCCACTGTTGGGCAACCGGCCCCGGATTTCATCCTGTCCGATCTCCACGGCAAGAAGTGGCGGCTTTCAGATTTACGGGGCAAGGAGGTCTTTCTCAACTTCTGGGCCACCTGGTGCCCACCCTGCCGCGGGGAGATGCCCGACATGGAGGCCCTCCATCGGGAGATGACCCTCACCGCCCAGCCATTTCAGATGATCGCCGTCCTCTCCAACGACGATCCCCGCCGTGCCGCGGGTTTTGCCCGCAAGCTCAACCTCACCTTCCCGATTCTCGTCGACGAGGAGGGCAAAGCGGGGGCCGAGTACGGCATCACCGGAGTCCCTGAAACCTATATTATCGATGCCCACGGCATTCTGCGGGCAAAGTTCATCGGCCCTCGTCCTTGGAACTCGCCCGGCGCCAAAGAACTGCTCCGGCGCTACCTGCCCCGGCCTAATTAATTCCTTTCCTTCGAGCTTGCCGTAACTAGCCCGTGAGCCCAGTCGAGGATGGGCTTGACCCGGTCGGCCACCATCACCCGCGCTTCTTCCACCGTTAGCCATCGGAATTCCTGGTGCTCTGGCCGACCGAGTTCCGGGCTCACCGGCAGATAAGGTTCGCCGGTGGGGGCCTCCGCCAGGTAATAACGCGCCACCTTGCCGTTGCGATAAGGTGGCGTCTCCCGGAACTCCTTTCCCCAGCGAAAGAGCAGATCAGTGAGGCCTGCCTCCTCGGCCACCTCCCGACAAGCGGCGGACAACGGCTCCTCCCCCACATCCACCAGACCCTTGGGGAAATCCCAGTATCTATAGGCACGCAGCAGCAGGTAGCGAGGCCTGCCCTCGAAAAAGCGCACCACCACCACTCCGGCTGACAGCGCCCCTTTCTTGTTAGCTTTGGGACTCTTCATTGGTACCTTCGAACAAAGCCATCATAACGCCCAAGAGCTCAGCACAAAAATTGATAGACAAGAGTGGCAGGCCCACGAAAGGAAAAGCATATTGTTGAATAATTCGCGAATACATCTCAGCAGAATAGGATTTTTTCGATGCCATCATCAGATGGTGATCACGAAGTTCTCCCGCCGGTGGAAATCGGGTCGATCCCCCGCATGGGCCAAGGCCCAGAAGGAGAGCGTGCCTGCCGGATCAGCGAGTACGGCAGCCAGCCCGACCCGGAGGGTGGTCTCCGGTGGGTGGAATGATGTGAGCGGCAGCTCAAGGACAACCGCCAGGGATTCCTCTTCCCGAGCCACGGTGAAGGCCAGCGGGCCCACTGCCCCTTCCGGCCGCATGTTTTGTCGGTAGTCGTCGAAGGCATAGACGTTCCAATGGCCTGCCGGCGACAGGTTGACCTCGTGGTAGCCCGAGCCCGCCGACGGGCCGAAAAAGAGTTCAAAGCAGGTCTGGCGCCATAGTTCATCCCGACGTTCGGGCCGTTCCGCTCTTTCCGGGATGGCAACTCGGTCGAGGGCTCCCCGCAGCAGGTAGCACATGCCAATAGGCTGTTGATTTCAGCCTCCTGCCGCTCGATGTCTGCAGTGAGCCGGAACTGGATTAGGGCCCGGCGCAGGTTGTGCTCCTCATCCGCTGTTTTGAAATAGTGATCTCCGGTCAGCCAATCGGCAAAGAAGCGCAGCCCCAGCTCAAAGGCCATGAGCCGGGCCGCTGCAAAAATATAGCGCAGGTCCGCCTCCGTAAGGAAGGCTTTCGCCTCGTCGAGGTAGCCGGTCAGGATGGCACGGCAGAAGTCGAGATCGAAATGTACCGACCCCGGGTCGACCGCCTCCTCCCCCTCCGGATTGCAGCAGGAGCGGAGGCAGTCGCCGAGGTCGTATTGAATGAGTCCCGGCTTCACCGTATCGAGGTCGATGAGGGCCACCGCCCGTCCTGTTTCCTCGCAGATCATGATGTTGTTCACCTTGGGATCGCCATGGATGGGCTGGACTTGGAGCTCACCGCGAGCACAGGCTTCTTCCAACACCGGGGCCAAGTCGCGGTGGGATTCGATGAACTGCCGGCACCAATGGCTGTCCTCGGTCTGCGGCCGGCACCCTTCGCCGATCCCGTCATATGCGGCGAGATAGGTGGGGGTGACGTGAAATCCGGGCAAAACATCGTTGAGCCGCTCCGGGGCAAGTCGACTCAGCAGCCGATGAAAGAGCCCCAAGGCTCGACCCGCCTCCTGGGCATGCCGGGAGTCTTGGACGTTATCGTAAGTCCTTGCCCCCTCGATGTAACCGAGCAGCCGCCAGAAACCGTCTTCATCATCGAGCACGTAGTCAGAGCCGTCCGGGCAGACATGGATCTCCGGCACATCCCATCGGCCGCCCTGTTCACGGCCGAGCTGCCGGTGCAGATGGTCGTGCACCACCCGCAAGTTGGCCATCACCTGCTCCGGATGCCGAAAGACCCGAGCATTGAGCCGTTGGAGAATCCGCCTGCCGCCGTCCTGGAGGGTAACGAGATAGGTATCATTCACATTGCCCGTCTCCAGGAGGCGGATCTCAGCGATTTCATCGACAAGGTCGAAGCGAGCGGCAATCGTCTGCAGCTTTTTTTCCATAAAATCCATAAATGGCCAGATCGAAAAATTGCCCATTGAAATGGCGCAGCTCAACGCCATCAGAATTGTAACAAGTCACAGAAGTATCCCCCCTGTTTCATCTCACCTCCTGCCCCATAAAGGTTACTCAAAACTCTTTGAATACCTTGGCCAACGAGTCACCGGCCACATGGATGGAAAACTCGTTGAAGTAGCCGAACGGAGTGGCGAGCACGGTAAAGCCTGTGCGAGTCAGCCGCTCCCTGACCGCGGCCAGCACCTCCCGGGAGAACTCGGGCGGCGCCTTGCTTCCCGACAAATGGTTGAAGGAGTGGAGCACTACATTCTTGGTCTCAAACTTGCCGGCAAGCCACTTGGTATTCTTGACAAACTTCTGGATCACCTTGGCCCGCTTTTCCCGATCTTCCGCCTCCACATGAAAGAAGACTACCGCCGTCTTCTCTATGCGATCGGTCCGCGCTAGCGGCGGCAGCCCGGGAAGCCCCGGTTCTGCGGTGGAAAACGAGAAGGAATAAGCGTAGAAAAGGAGCAATTTCATGGCGTGATTCACACTCTCCGGGAAACCATACCATGGTAACCGCAGGTTGCCGAATGAGTTTTTTCGCAGCCCTTCTAGCGGAAACCTGTTTAGCCCGCCAATTCTATATGTTAATTTCAGCGATTGGTATTTCTTGATAGAATTTTAAAAAAACGATGCTAGAAGTTTTAACGTTCATAAATGGCGATAAGAAGGTGCCGCTTTACAAATAGGCTAAATGGCCATGGCATAGCAGCGGCGGCACTGCGGACCATCTTACCGGAAGACCCTTATGGGAAAACGCAACACTTCGCGACAGCAGCGCCGGAAGTGCCCCAATCTCCGGCGTGTCCGCCCGACGCAGAGCCAAGGAGGAAAGAAACCGTCCCGACAGCCGCTTCGGCTCACCAAGAGCGGTTTGCCCATCCTCAAGGATGAGGACCTCACCGGTTTTTTCAGCGATAAGAGTGTCCAGGAAAGTTTCGCTGAGATGGTGGAAGAGTCGCTGGGTGCGCCTGATACCCGTAAGGCTTTCCGGGAAAAGAAACTCGGGTCGAAGCGGCTGCGCTCGATAGCCGACCGGCTCCGGGAATATCCCGCCCCCCAAGGGGAAATCGACCTGCACCGGCTCACCGGGCCGGAGGCTGCGGTCCGCATCGAAAACTTTATCCAGACCGCCCTGGGCAAGGGGCTGCAAACCTTGCGAATCATCACCGGCAAGGGCCTTCATTCCGAAGGGCCGGCCGTGCTTCCTGAGGTGACCGAGCACAAACTCTTTGAGCTCAAGGAACGTGGCCTGCTCTTAAATTACCGTTGGGAGAAAAAGAAACGGGAACGAAGCGGAGCGGTTATTGTATATTTGCTGTAAAATCAGTAAATTATGAATGATGATGAAAGGAAACTTCTTCCTTTATTTTTCATTCTCAATTCATAATTTCCATGGAGTTGATCATGTCCTTCATTGAGCTTCCCCTTTCTCGCGCCAACCGGCTCATCAATCACGGCCCTACCGTGATGGTGGGCGCCGGCAGCGGCGACCAAGCCAACCTCATGACCGCGGCCTAGATCATGCCGGCCAGCCACACCCCGCCGATGCTGGCGGTGGCCATCGGCCCCACCCGCCACACCCACGGACTCATCCTCGAAAGCGGCGAGTTCGCCATCAACGTCCCGAGCGCTGCTTTGCTCGAAGCGGTTTGGTGCTGCGGCACCACCTCTGGACGCAAGGGCAGCAAATTTGCAAGCTGCGGCCTCACCCCGATGCGGGGCAAGCACATCGCCACCCCCCTGGTCAAAGAATGCATCGGTGCCGTCGAATGCCGGCTGGCCAGCCACCCAACCGCAGGCGACCACACCATCATGGTCGGCGAAATCTTGGCTGTCTGGGCCCAGCCCGATCTCTTTGCCGACCGGCTGTTGGTGGAGAAGGAAGGAGCCCACACCCTGCACCATCTAGGCGGCCGCGATTTCTGCCTGCCAGGGGCGATGGTTTGCAAATAAAAAATTTAGAATGCAGAGGGTAGAATATAGAATGTAAAGAGAAGGGCGTTCTCATTCTCCATCTTTCATGGAGTTGACCATGCACATCACCATCGAAAAATGTGACGAGGAGACTTTGCAGAACCGGGGCGTTTTCGGCTGGCCCATCTGGGAGTGCGAGCCATCGGAGTTCGACTGGCACTACGACCAAGAGGAAACATGCTACATCCTGGAAGGGGAGATCACCGTCCAGACCGAAGGCGGCGAAGTCCACCTCGGCCCGGGCGACTATGTCACCTTTCCCAAGGGAATGGGCTGCATCTGGAAGGTCACCGAACCTGTGCGCAAGCACTATACATTTCAGGAAGAATCAGATTAACTCCTTGCTGCCAACCGCGCAATGCCCGGGCCGAGCGATCTAGTCCTGGTGCTCGACGGTTCGCCTTCGAGCCCGCCAAAGGTCCGATCTTCCTGCAGCGAAGATCCCGTATCGGCAAGGTGAAGAGTTTGAACGTGAGCGTCGCCGCTTCCATCGCCATGATATGAATATGTCCGTCGGCATCCAGATAACGCTCTGCCGGTACAAGGCCATTCCGTCATCAATGCAGAATGAAAAGATCTGAAAGAGCAGACTGAAGCGACCATGGGAATTTGGTCCCGAATTGAAATTGGTTTCCATCTTAAATTCTCATTCTAATTCTTCCTTGTATCTCTATTCGCCTACTGAGCATTTTGCCGCCCGCCTGAAGAAGGTAAAAGCCGAGGATTCAGCCGGCTACGAGCGGATCATGAAGGTGATCGCCCGACTCCTCGAAAACCCGGGTGATGCGGATGGCAAGATGCACGGCCTTTACAACGGCCGATTCAAAAAGTACGTGGGCCGTAACGACTACCGGCTGATCTATTCCTACTGCGCGGCCTGCCACAAAGAAAACCGCCGCCAGCACAAATCCTGTCCCACCTGCCCCGCCCTCCCAGACCAGAGCGTCATCTTCTTCGATCTTTATCACAAGAATGAGAGCAAGAAGTTCAAAAGATCCTCTTAAGAAACATCCGGCCTCCTTAGCCAGGTTTTTCATAAGGTTTGTTTACCCTGATTTACTTTCCCCCATTCTTCATTTTCCATTGTTCATCGATTACTCTTCTTCTTAATTTTCCAGTAAAATCCTCCATCCAACCTTGCGACCCCCTGCCACCAGCGCGCATGATCCCGCATGGCGCGGCAGAAAGTGCAAGCACCGCAAGAGCAAACTCGCCGACCACATCCTCTATTACAAGCCCCCATCCCGTTGCCGTGATCGATTCCCTAGCCGGCTCACCTATTAGCGATACGCGAAATATCCCGGATGCAAGACAACCTTGCGAATGTAAGGAGATGCACAAGACCGAGCGTCACGAGGGCGAGATGGATCAGGCGCGGCAGATGCCTTCTTCCCATCTCCCAAGTCTTGGTTTATACTCGGTTGCTTTGCAGATAGAAAAAACAGCCCCACGGGGCTACAATTTTCGATTCTAGAATAAAGAACAAGGAGCGTACCATGTCCCTCTTCACCGTCGATCTCAACAAATGTGCAAAAGACGGCGTCTGTGCCGCCGAATGCCCGATGAGCATCATCACCATGGAGCATGGAATCCCTGAGCCGGTGGAGGGTGCGGCCCGGATGTGCATCAACTGCGGCCACTGCATGGCGGTCTGCCCGACCGGCGCCTTTGTACTTTCGACCATGGATCCGGCGGCCTGTACCGAAGTGGAGCCTGACCGTTTGCCTTCGGCCGACGCGCTCGGGCACCTTGTCCGCTCCCGGCGCTCGACAAGGGTATACAAGAAAAAGCCCGTCGAGCGGGAAAAACTGGCCCGACTCCTCGATACCGCCCGCTACGCACCTACAGGCAAGAACACTCAACTCATCAGCTGGCTGGTGGTTAACGGCAAGGAGGTGCTCGAAGGGCTGTCGGGAGGCACCATCAATTGGATGCGGGATCTGATCGCCAAAAAAGATCCCCTGGCCACGGCTTACGGCATGAAGCGGGTCGTGGCCGCATGGGAGCAAGGCTTCAGCCCGGTCCTCAGGTCGGCCCCTTGTCTCATCGTCACTCATGCCCCTGAAAATTACCGGGGCGGGGTCGTTGACAGTACCATTGCCCTGACGACCTTCGAGTTGGCGGCTGCTACCGAGGGCCTGGGCTGCTGTTGGGCAGGATTCTTCTTCATCGCAGCCTCTCAATGGCCGCCCCTCAAGGAAGTCCTCGGACTGCCGGCAGGGGAAGCCATCACCGGTGCGATGATGGTCGGCTACCCCAAGCATCGCTACCAGCGGATTCCGCTGCGCAACGAGGCGAGGGTCACCTGGCGCTAAATCTGAATGGAGTCAGAGGCACCGCATCTTCGCGCGATCACTTCCGTCCGCATAGCGCTGCTATAGCGGACGGAAGCGCTTGCACAAATCTCCGGCACCTCTGACCACTTCCTTGTTTTCATCTTTATTTCAATCAAGTGGCACTTGCCAATTGATCGACTGATAAAAGGACGTGCACGATGATCTTCCAATCCTTTGAAGATGCCCTGAAAATCTGCCTCACTGCCGAAAATGGTTCTCCGGAGCAGGACGCGGCCCTGGTCTACTGCATGGAGCACGCCCCGGACGATCTCAAGGAGTTGCTGCGTCAAAAATTCATTGAGTTTCATGAAGGGAAGCAAGGAAACCTGCATAATCACGGCGAGGGATGTGGTTGCGGCAGCTCCCGGAAGAAATCCCTTTCCGATTTCATCAAGTAACCCCTTCTGCCAAATGTCAAAGGAGAAGACCCATGCGTCCCATGATTTTACTAGCCCTCATCGTCATCGCCCTGCTGCTTCTCTCTGCCTGCGGCATTCCCGACATGCCCGGTCCCATTGGCATCCCCGGGGTCTAGTTGGAAAACGACTGCGCTTCCCTGCTCCAAAAGAAAACCCGGCTCGGAGCCGGGCTTTTTGGCAGAACAGGCGATCAGCCGGCTGGCTTGAGGGCCAGCAAGCCTTTCAAGGGCAACTCGTAGCGGGCGCTCAAGTCGCGGGCCACCGGCACGGGCAGCCGGGTGCCGAAATGCTCCACCAGCCGCTCGGCGGTGTGGAGGGCGATGGGGCCGGCACTTTCATCGATTTCCTCAACCATCGCCTGCAGCCAGCCGATCTTGGTGCGCCGGGAGAGGCTGGATTCGATGGCATTGATGTTGATGGCGGCCGAGGCCTCCAAACTGTCTACCACGGCCTCTTCGCTCAAATCGAGCAGCCGCTCCAGCTCGGCGAAAATCCGGAGAACGATGCCCTTGAGCTCGTCCATGGGCACCGGCCGCGGCTCTTCATGTTGCTCCTCGCGGCCTGCCTCAGCAAAAACTCGAGTCCTCTCCCGGTTGGTGGTGAGGTTGGCGAGATAGGCGTAAAGGTGGCGGGCGAATTGAATCTTGTTCTCGTCGCGAAAGCGGATGGTGTCTCGTTCAAGCCGGATTCGCAACCCCTGCCGACCCTCCTCTGCGAAACCACGTGCGAAGTCCTCCTGGGACTGCCGGCGGAGGGCGATGAAATTCTCCCGTGCTTCCTCTTCCTTGGCTGCCAGCCGCTGCAAAGCGCGATCCGTCCGCAGGATCCGCTCCAGCCCCTGCCGCAGCTCCCCCTCTCCCTCGCCCCGATAGGCGGAAAAATCATGCGGCTTGCTGAAATCGGGCACCGCGGCTAGGGTGAAAGGATAGAGTCCCTCCTCTCCGCCTGCGGGCAGCGGTCCCATTTCTTCTTCCGACCAGGGGGTTGGTCGTTCGTTGACCATGCGGTCGAGGATCTCGACCACCTGATACTTGACCAGCCGCCGCCGGCGAGCCAGCCGCTGCCGCTCCAGGACGATCTTTTCAAGCTTCCGTGAAGCGGCCACCAGCGGGTGCTCGCCTGCAAGCTTCCAGCGCACGATTACAAAGTGCCGATCCATGAGCAGCTCGAGGAGGAGCTTCAGGAGGTCCTCGGTATCGGCAGGTTCCATCTCATCCAAACGGCCCGCTTCCACGGCGGCGATCATCCGCCGGATAAAGCCATAGCGGCGACGCAGCCCCAGCCGCTTGCTCGGGATGCGGCCGGCGAGGCGATCTTCAAGGAGAAAGGCGGCGTGGGGGGAACGGACATGGAGGGTTGAGGCGAGCTGCCGGAATTCGTGCTCAATCTCCTCCGCCTCCTCCCGGACGAGCCCCATCAACCCCTTTTTGCGGAAGGACTCCAGCCGACGGAAACGGCGGGCAAGACCGGTGTCGCCGGTCAAATCCTCTACCGCTGTCTGGATGGAGGCCTCGGTGGCATCAGGGTCACTCAAGAGGATAATCGCCCCTCGAAGTCGCCGTTCTTCGGCGGAGAGAGTGAACGTGCTCAGGTTGCGGAGAGAGATGATGAGGTCGGGGATCTTGCCGATAACCTCGGAGAGCATATTCTCCAGGGCCTTGCGGCGGGAAGCGACCGTGGCCCGGTGCACGATGCCTACCACCATGGAAATGAGTCCGGTGATCACGGTGTAGGCCCCGAAATAGATATAGAGCTCCTTGGGCGGCGCCTTGCCGTAGCCTACCCAGAAGCCGATCAGCAGCGCTAGAAAGGTGACCGGACCGCCGGTCCAGGCCAGGGAGAGCAGCCGAAGCCGCCAAGACTCCTCTTTGATTGCAGCGGTGAGCTGAGCGAGAAAAGTGGCGCCGTGCCGCTCGAAGAGCTGCAGCTGTTGAGAAACCCCGGATGAGCGCGGCCAACCACCCACTCGGAAGCCGGAGAAGGACAGCCGGCTCATTTTTTCTCTCCCGACTGGGGCATTTCCTGTTCGATCATCGCCGCGGCGTCGTAAATCCTTGAAAATCGTCCACTGCTCCGCTTTTCCCATCTTTATTCTAGGGCGTCTCCTTTCTGCACGTTGCTTCGGCGGCACGGGACGTCCGATTGCTACATGCTTGAAGGCGTTGCTGGCTGCTGGCCCTTCTTCTATGAATTCCTTAGCATTTCCGAGTTGTAATATGCAAGAGGTAGGGAAAGAATTGCGCGTAAAAAAGGCCCGGCAAAAACCGGGCCGGGCAGGAGGAAGAAAGAAACAATCACTCTCCGTCAGCGTCAGGGCCCTCTTTCTTCTTGGTCTTGTTTCGCCTTTTGAGGATTTCCAGCGCCATGGCCCGCTCCTCATCCCGCTCCGGGATGCCGGCCAGAAAGCCTTTGGTAAGATCGAGAAGGACATCGAAGGGATCGAGACAGATGCCGCAGGTAGCGCAGCTCACCAGCCTGGTGGAAGCGTATACGGTAACGTATTTGTGAGGGCATTTACCGGGCTCGCCGTATATCGTACTCCGCTTCTTGCCTTCTTCGATCCGCACGATTTTGGCCAATCGATACCTCCTTCTGTCCTTTATTCCGTGGTCTCTTCCGGCGAGGGCTCTTTTGCGAACAAGGAAAGGAACTCGCCATAGCCCTCTTTCTCTAAGTCCTCCGCCGGAATAAACCGCAGAGCAGCCGAGTTCAGGCAGTAACGTTTGCCGATGGGCGGCGGACCGTCGTCGAAGACGTGGCCGAGGTGGCTGTCGCCCTTCAGACTCCGCACCTCAGTGCGGACGGAAAAGAAGAGCGTATGGTCCTCCCGCTCAACGACATTTTCAGGCACAAGGGGCTTAGTGAAACTAGGCCAGCCGGTGCCGGACTCGTATTTGTCCAGAGAGGAGAACAGCGGCTCGCCGGAGACGATGTCTACATAGATGCCGGCCCGTTTGTTTTCCCAGTATTCGTTGTGAAAGGCAGGCTCGGTGCCATCCTCCTGGGTCACCTTGTATTGAAGGGGACTGAGCCGGTGCCTGAGCTCCCGCCGGCTCCACGGCCTGCGCTCCTCGCCCCAGACCCTGTCGAGAAACTTGTCGCGGCCCGAGCCGTGTCGGTAATATTTATAACGAATGGGATTCTTCATGTAATAGTCCTGGTGGTATTCCTCGGCGGCATAAAAGGGCATGGCAGATCGGATAGGGGTGACTACGGGTTTGGCGAAGACACCCCGTTCCTCGAGCTCCTGTCTGCTCTTCTCCGCCAATCGCTTCTGCTCATTATCATGATAAAAGATGGCCGCCGCATACTGCTCGCCTCGGTCCACGAATTGGCCATTGGGATCGGTGGGGTCGATCTGGTGGGCCTAACAAACACAATAATCACGGCCGACGCCCAAACAAAGCTTAGCCCGGGAAAAGGGGCGCGAAAAGAGAGTGCCTGAGGACTGGACCTGTTTTACAAGTCGCCTTGGGAGACCCGATCCATGCCATCGCCTAAAAATGAAAAACTTCGTGAATGGAGGATTGGCGGGAACGCCAAAACATGGTCAAATGGGGCGGCTGCCGAAAGCTTTTTCCGGAGAAAGGAGTCATGCCGCCTTTTACAAACCGCCGCCCCCTCACCATGGAGATTCCCGGCGTGGGACCGGTCTTTTTTGTCTTTAGCACCCGAGCCCGGCGGATAAATATGGTGCTTCGCCCCTTCGCCGGGATTCGGGTCTCGGTGCCCCGTGGCGTAAGCCTCACTCGGGCCGCCGCCTTCGTGGCGAGCAAACGGTCCTGGCTTGTGAAAAAGCTTGGCGAGATGCGGCACTTGGAGCAGGAGCTCACCGCGCGGCAGCAGGAGAAGGCGCCCCTCATCGACCGCGTCGAAGCCAAAACAAAGCTTTCCGCACGGCTGGCCGCACTGGCCGACCGTCACGGCTACAGTTACGGACGGGTAAGCGTCCGTTGCCAGAAAACCCGCTGGGGCAGCTGCTCGGCTAAAAACGACATCAGCCTCAATCAGAAACTGCTTGCCCTCCCTGTGGAACTCATGGACTTCGTGCTCCTCCACGAGTTGGTCCATACCCGGATCAAAAACCACGGCCCGGAGTTCTGGGCGGAACTGGAACGAGTGGCCGGCAATGCCCGGGAGAAAGCTGCCCGGCTGCGGGAATACCATTTGGCGGTGCTGTAGGGAGCAAATAGAAACCCGGAACCGGGGGATCATCAAGGCGGAGAAAGACAAACCCGCCTACCCGGATCTGCTCACTTTCTACGACATCAAAATCCCCATCGAACAGACACATTACGTCAGTTCCTCGAGCACCGGATGCGGGCTTACGAGGGCGCCTTCCACATGACCCCGACTATGTCACCTGGTACTGCTTGGCCGAGCTCAAAAAAGACCTGGTGGAGATTCGGCAGGAGGCCAAAAGGATGATCAGCGAGCCCCAGCACGGCTGAGGGTTCATTTTCCTCTCTTCACAATCGGAGGCCCCTTTGGGCCCTTTTTGCGGAAGATCAGAAACCGGCCAAGGGGCAGCGCTCGCAAAGGGGTTTGCCTTTCTTGCACAGCTCCTTGCCAAGGCGCACGAGAAGGGCGTGGTATTCGTTATAGAGGGAGACATCCTCGGGGAGGCGGGTGGTGAACAGCTCCTGGATTTCGTGGTAGCCAGCGTCCTCGAAGATCAAGCCGTGCCGAGAGAGGATGCGGTGGGTGTAAGCATCCACGACGAAAACGGGCTTTTCGGCGGCATAGAGGAGGATGGAGTCGGCAGTCTCCGGACCGATGCCCTTCACCGCCAACAGTTTTTCCCGTACCTCAGGCAGCCGATCGCTGAAAAAGAGGTCGAGATCGCCTTCATATTCGGCGCGGATGAAGGCAAGCAGGTTCTTCAACCTGCCGGCCTTTAAGCGATAATAGCCGGAGGGCCGGATCTTCTCGGCGAGAGCCTCAAGGGGCAGGGCCTCCAAGGCGGCAAGGGAAAGAAGGCCTTCTTCCTTCAGATTGACGAGGGCCGAGTCGACGTTCTGCCAGTTGGTATTCTGGGTGAGCACCGCCCCCACCATAACCTCAAAGGGAGAATCGCCAGGCCACCAGTGCTGGGGCCCGAAATGGGCCAAGAGTGCCTCATATAAGGCAAGCAGGCGATCGCTCATGGGAAAAGAACGGGCTGCGGTAGCAGACAACAGCTCTCGATAACTTCACCAGAAGTGATAAAAATGGAGAGAAAAACCATGGTCCCTACCCGCAGGTAAACGTTCAGCAGTGCCGTAGATGCGCGAAAGAGGTTTGCGAAGCGTACATGTGTACGCGAGCAAGCCGATGACAAAGCAGATGCGGTGCTGCTGAATGTTTACCTCAGTCGGAGCGGATGAACACGACATACACCACCACGGCAATGATCACCACGCCCACTCCCGCCACGGGCAGGATTTTGTCGATCTGCACTATCCCGTTCACCACCAGGCCGTGCATAATAGAAGTGCCCGAGACGATCCAGACGCCGATGCCCAAGGCAAGAAGAATGAGGTAATTCACTGCCTTGCGGTAGAGGAAATGACCGACTACCGCCAGAAAGGGGATAAGAAAGTAAAGATTAGTGAACAGTCCCTTGACATCCACTGCCCGAAATTGCTGAGGCACCTGGGTCCTCTGCATGAATTCGCCGATCGAGACCATAAACTGCATATCCTCCTCCTTTACGCTTTCTGCCGCTTGGCCGATGTGGCCCGCTTATACACCTTGATGGCGCAATAGGAACCGCACATGCTGCAGGCGTCCCCCTTATAAGTGCCGCCCTCATCCCGGAAGCGCCTTGCCTTCTCCGGATCGAGGGACAGTTCTATCTGGCCTTTCCAGTCCAGATTGTTGCGGCGTTTGGCCATGGCTATATCCCGCTCCATGGCGCCGGGCAGCCCTTTGGCGATGTCGGCGGCATGGGCGGCTATTTTGGAGGCGATTACCCCTTCCCGCACATCTTCGACATTGGGCAGCTTTAAGTGTTCCGCCGGGGTGACGTAGCAGAGGAAGTCGGCACCCGCTGCCGCGGCGATGGCGCCGCCGATGGCGCCGGTGATGTGGTCGTAGCCGGGGGCGATATCGGTAACAAGCGGCCCCAGCACATAAAAGGGTGCTCCGTGGCAAAGCCGCTTCTGGAGAAGAATATTGGCCTCGATCTGGTCCATGGGCATATGACCCGGCCCCTCGATCATCACCTGGACTCCCGCCGCCCAAGCCCGCTGGGTGAGCTCGCCCAAGTGGATGAGCTCTTGCACCTGTCCGCGGTCGGTGGCATCGGCTAGGCATCCTGGCCGGATGCCGTCGCCGAGGCTGAGGGTCACTTCGTGTTCCTTCAAGATAGCGAGCAGATCATCGTAATGCTCGTACATAGGGTTTTCTTTGTTGTTGTAACTCATCCACTCGATGGTGAAGGATCCGCCCCTGCTTACCACTCCCATAAGCCGTTGGTGGTTTTTCACCCTCTCCAAAGTGCTTCGGGTGATGCCGCAGTGGATGGTCATGAAGTCGACGCCGTCCCGGGCTTGCTCCTCGATGGTCCGGAAGATCTCATCGACGGTGACCTCGCCGATGTCCTTTTTCTGCACATCCACCGTCTCGGCGATGCTCTGGTAAATGGGCACCGTTCCTAAAGGAACCGGGCAGTTACTGAGGATCTCACGGCGCACCTCGGAAAGGTTCCCTCCCATGGAGAGATCCATCACTGTGTCGGCCCCCGCTTTTAGGGCCACGCACAGCTTCTGCAGTTCGTTTTCCGCCTCGGGATGGTCTTTAGAAGAACCGATGTTGGCGTTGACCTTGGTGGCCACCCCCTGGCCCACTGCCATGATTCGTTCGAAATGATGGTTGACGTTCTTGGGGATGGCAATAGTGCCCCGGGCTACCCCCTCCATGAGGGCCTCGGGGGAGATGCCCTCGTTCGCGGCGCAGGTCTCGAAGAGAGGGGTTAATTTCCGGTTGAGGGCCTCTTCACGTATACTCATCGGGATATCTCCGCAGGCGGCCGAAGGCCGCGGGAATGGCTAGAATGGATTGCCTGGGATAGAATAAATCTTCTGATGATAATCAGAAAAAGATACCAGCGGGGCGGACAGGCTGTCAATGTAAAAGACCGTTCGGCAGGAAGGCCAATTCCCCAACCTCATTGGGGGAAATCAGCATGTGGGAAGCGCTCACCGATGCCCTTCAGAAAACATGCGCCCGCAGGATATTGAAACCGATTGCCACCAAAACCAGGCCGCCGAGGATTTCAGCCCGAGTTCCCAGGCGGGTGGCTGCCCGCATCGCTCGCCCCAGATGGAGACCGGCGGCGGTCAGCAGGGCGGCAACCAGGCCGATGAAGAGAGCCGGCAGCCAAATGGAGGTTGCGAGCACCGAAAAGCTGATGCCCACCGCCAGAGAATCGATGCTGGTGGCCACCGACAGGACGACCAGGGTCCGACCGCGGGTGGGATCGCTTTGTCGCCGTTCCATCTCCGTCTCCCGCAATGCTTCCCAGATCATGCGGCCTCCCACGAAGGCAAGTAGGCCGAAGGCGAGCCAATGATCGAAGGCCGCCATGAAGGGCCGGATGGTCAGCCCCGCGGCCCAACCGATCACATTCATCGCGGCCTGGAAGAACCCGAAATGCCAAGCCAGACGGAAGGTACGCCGGGGGCCGATCCAGGGCAAACCGATCCCAGCGGCGAGGGACACGGCAAAGGCGTCCACACCCAGGGCCACGGCGATCAAGAAGATGGCGGCGAGACTCATAATCGGGCATAATACCGCATCAAAAGTAAGAGGCAAGGTACAAGGATCAAGAGACGGAGAGGCAGTGCATCCCGAGTCTTGAGCCTTGAATCAAGCCTCGGTCGCTGAACCTTTAAGCAATCAGAACCGATGTCAATCCATGACCCGCTCTGGCAACAGCTCGCCACCGGCTCCTTTGCCGGGCGACCGGCGCAGCTGCTCGTCAGTACCGAATCCACCAATAGCGACGCCCTAGCCCTCGGACGCCAGGGTGCGGTCGAGGGCACTCTGATCGTGGCCGAAACTCAGAGCCGCGGCCGGGGCCGACTTGGCCGGGCATGGCTGTCGCCACCGGAAACTGGTCTCTATTTCTCGCTCATCCTCCGGCCCCGGCTGGCGCCGGCGGATTTCCCCAAGATCACCCTGGCCGCAGGGCTCGCCGTCTGCCAGGCCATCGAAGTAGAAGCCGGCATGTCTCCTGCCATCAAGTGGCCCAATGACCTGCTGCTCGCCGGCCGAAAGTTCTGCGGAATCCTCGCCGAAGGAGAGCCGCTTGCCGACCACGGCCCCTTTGCGGTGCTCGGCATCGGTATCAACGTTGCTACCCCGCTTAATGCTTTCCCCGGGGAGCTGCAGGGCAAAGCCACCTCCCTTCTGGCCCACTCGGGAAAACATTATACACGGGGCCCTCTGCTGGCCGCCATCCTCACCCGGCTGGAGGCGACCCTCTCTCGCCTTGAAGAAGGCGATTTCCAAGGTATCCTCGCCGAATGGCGCCAAAGGGATGCCCTCCTCGGCAAGCGCTTTTCCTGGTTGACCCCAAGCGGAGCGATCGTCACCGGAGTCGCCCTCGGGCCTGACGAAGAGGGCATTCTCCACCTCCGTGACGATGCCGGGGTGGTGCACGAGGTGCTTTCGGGCGATCTCGATCTTGCCGGCTCGAGGTTTGAACAAAAGTGAAATAGTTGCCGTCTTGATTGAGAGCAATTCAGAAGAGGGTGACATTTTGTGAATCCCGATACTTGAGCTCATGCGCAATCTTCCTGTAGAACTTGACCTCTTCTTCCTTTTGCAGTTTGTAACGATCGGCCGCAATCGGTTTGACAAGTACTTCAAACGTCTGCGACAAGTAATGGACGAGCAGTCCGTCATTGCCCCCGAGACGTTCGCTGACTATCGGTATGCTCTCCGTTTCAAGAAATTCCCGTATGAACTTGATATTTCTTTTCCCGACCATCATAAGGCTATGATTTGCCAGAAATATATTCGCTCCTCCGAACACCTTCGCCCGCAGCCGCTTCCGGTTGGCTCCGAGTTTCATCATTTCATTGATAAGTATCTCCATTGCATTGACACCGTAACGGGTGGAGAGGCCCCGACCGTCCAATTCTCCCGGCAGTAGAAAATGGTTCATTCCGCCGATTCGTGTCGAGGGATCGTACATGCAGGCGGAAATGCAGGAACCGAGGAGTGTGTTTATCTTCACCGGCGTCCTGCTCGCATGGATACCGCCAACATGTATGGTGACGCTCGGAACGATACCGGCGTTCGGTCGATCATCCGTTGACATAATTCATTCGGTGCTGGCGAGGTGATGGTGATAGAGAAATTGCTTTTCGGGGGTGCGCAAAAAAACCGGGGCGATCATGCTAGCACACCCCGGTTTTTTTCAGATTCCAAGAGGACAACGGTCTATAATCAGCTGCCGGATTGTCTGTCAACCAGAAATCCGGCCAATCCCTTGCAGCACCTCCCGTAACCATCTCAAAAATGGGGATCATGGCCGCAGAACTACATCCCCCCTTTCGCCATTTATGAAACAATAAATGTCCGTAATTATTGACTTTTCATTTTGCGGCCTACCTGTCGCCAATCTCGTAAATTGCTTCACGGATCGACCTGAGTGGAGACCGTTTTTCGAACTGTAAATCACCGTCCCGAGGCAATCGGGACAACGAACGCGGCCAAGCTGTCGAATTCAGGACAGGCCCTGCCCTCCGCAGGATCGATTGTCACCGGCATCGGGGCCGGATCCAGAGAGCGTCCTCTATCTCCGCGATGATGCCTGGAATGTGCGTGAGGTACCTTCGGGGGAACTCGATCTTGCCGGCCCTTAACGCCTTGCACGAAAATGTATTCGGGGAAATGACTCAGGTAAGCAAGGCGATCAGGGTTGCCGCTAAATCGGCGATGTGCCCTTGGGAGGTTACCGTCGGAGAGAGACCGCTGGTGCGAGCTGCCCGGGCAGTGGCCGGCCCTACTGCCACCACCGGGATATCGCGTAGGGCTTCAGCCGGCTGGAGGCCGGCCTGGGCCAGGCCCTGCAGCAAAAACCTGACCGCCGAAGGGTTGGGAAGGGCTACGGCGTGGGGACGGGAAGCGAAAACCCGTTCGGCCGTCTTCCGGTCAGCCCGCACCAGCATACGATAGCCTGCGATTTCCCTGATGTCGGCCCCGAGTTCCTGCAGCTTCTCGGGGAGAGCCCGGGACGCCCCTGCCACCCGGATCAACAGGAACCTGAGCCCGGCAACCTTTCCGAACCCCCCAGTTACCGCTGCCGCAGTATGCTGCCGGGGAATATAATCGGGCCGAAAACCCGCTTGCCGCAGCTTCCCTGCTGCCCCGGTTCCGATTGCCGCCAGCCTCATTTCATCCGGAATCTTGCAGTCGGCATTCTCCATCCGGCCCAGAAAATTGACCACGCAGTTGCTGCCGGAAAAAACCAGCCAGTTAAAGAAGGGCAACTCCCGGATGGCTTCGTCCATGGGGCTGAAATCGGCGGGTGGTGCTACTTCGAGTCGAGGGAATTCAATCGGCTTGGCGCCCGCTTTCTCCAGGATTTTCAACAGAGGGTTGGCTTCGGGCCGGGCCGGTGGCACCAGGATCACTCTCCCGGCCAGCGGCGATTTTTTGTTTTGCTGAACCATGTGTCATCCGGGAAAAAGGATTCTCTGCTGCCGGACGGCTTGTATTGTGGCGCATACCAAAAAGCCCCTCAGCTAAGGGGCTCTTTGGGGTATTGCTATTTCCTGCTGCGCTCAATATCGGTAATACTCCGCCTTGTAAGGTCCTTCCACCGGCACCCCGATGTATTCGGCCTGCTCGGCGGTGAGCGCGGTGAGATGGGCGCCGATCTTTTTCAAGTGCAGCGCAGCCACCCTCTCGTCGAGGTGCTTGGGAAGCATGTAGACTTTTTTCTCGTAGCGGTCGGCATGCTGCCACAGCTCGATCTGGGCCAGCACCTGGTTGGTGAAGGAATTGCTCATCACAAAGCTCGGATGCCCCGTGGCGCAGCCCAGATTCACCAGCCGCCCTTCGGCCAGGACGATCAGC
>JARRJE010000032.1:0-13109 GCA_037379765.1 Deltaproteobacteria bacterium | reverse complement strand
AGAGTCTCTACGGATGCGTTCAGAAACGAGCAGCAAGGTTTGCGGGAAAAGAAAGCGGTGGCACCTGGCGGTGGTATTTGATCACCGGTCTGGCCCTGTTGGCTCTCTGGCTGTTCATCTATCAGCAACTGCACCCCTTCTCCTTGTTCGTGACTTTCGAGCTTCTGACACTCGCACGCGGCAGCCACCTGGGGGAAGCGGTCCAGTTCTTTCTCTACGATACCCCCAAGGTGCTCATGCTGCTGGTGCTGGTGGTCTTCGGAGTGGGGATCGTCCGCAGCTTTTTTACCCCGGAGCGGACCAGGGCCATGCTGGCCGGCCGGCGAGAATCGGCAGGCAACGTGCTCGCCGCTCTCCTGGGCGTTGTAACCCCCTTCTGCTCCTGCTCGGCGGTGCCCCTGTTTCTAGGATTCGTCACCGCCGGGGTGCCCCTGGGAGTCACCTTTTCTTTTCTGATTTCAGCCCCCATGGTGAACGAGGTGGCGGTGATTCTTCTCATAGGGTTGGTGGGCTGGAAAATCGCCTTCCTGTATGCCGCTACCGGGCTTCTGGTGGCAATCGGCGCTGGCTGGACCATTGGCCGTCTGCACCTGGAAGGACACCTGGAAGATTGGGTGCAGCAGCTCCCGGCCACTACTGCCACCGTGCCGGACGTGGAGATGAGCTTTGCCGAGCGGGTGCGCTTCGGTTGGGAGGCGGTGCGCGATATTGTTGGCCGGGTCTGGCCGTACGTGGTTGCAGGGATCGCTGTCGGCGCCGCCATCCACGGCTTCGTGCCCAGGGAGATAATGGCTCGACTGATGGGGGAAAGAGCTTGGTGGTCTGTGCCGGCCGCAGTGCTTTTGGGCATTCCCATGTATTCCAACGCTGCCGGCATCGTGCCGGTGGTCGAAGCCTTGCTCGGCAAGGGGGCGGCCTTGGGGACGGTACTTGCATTCATGATGTCGGTGATTGCTCTCTCCTTTCCCGAGATGGTTATCCTCCGCAAGGTGCTCAAAGTCAGGCTGATCGCCGTTTTTGCCGGTGTGGTCGGCGCCGGCATCCTGTTGGTGGGTTATCTGTTTGATCTCATAATCTGAAAAACTATGGAGGTGAAGATGGAAATCCTGGTAATGGGGCCAGGCTGCGTCAAGTGCAACGAGACTGCCGATTTGGTGAAGGAAGTGGCGGCGGCGATCGGTGTTGCGGCCGGCGTAAAGAAGGTGACCGATTTTCAGGAAATGGCCAAAAGGGGCGTCTTCTCCACCCCGGCCGTGGTCATCGATAACGAGGTGAAGTGCGTCGGCCGGGTTCCGAAAAAGGAAGAGATCGCAGCCTGGTTCAGCAAGTAAATTCAGGCTTTCGGGAACTTGAGATCCTCTGCCCGGTAATGGAAATCAACAACATGCCCAAAGACCAGAGCGGACCTGGAACGGTTTTGATGTGTGTAGATGAGCCGCCGAGGTGTGCACGCTTAAAATGATCAGTCTTTGCGGGGTATGGCTTTGAAGAAGGAGAATGCAAATGGCTGATAATGGCGGTCGGCTCAGCTTTCTTGACCGTTATCTCACCCTGTGGATTTTTCTGGCCATGGCCGTGGGGGTGGCGGCGGGCTATTTTGATCCGGGCATCAGGCAGGTGATCGATGCTTTTCAAGTGGGGACCACCAATGTCCCCATCGCCGTGGGACTGATTCTCATGATGTATCCGCCGCTGGCCAAAGTGCGCTACGAAAAGATGCATGAAGTCTTTCGCAATGGACGGATACTCACTTTGTCTCTGGTGCAGAACTGGCTGTTGGGGCCGATTTTCATGTTCCTGCTGGCTGTTGCCTTCCTATCCGGTCATCACGATTACATGGTGGGTCTCATTCTCATCGGCCTTGCCCGCTGCATCGCCATGGTCCTCGTCTGGAACGATCTGGCCGCAGGTGACCGGGAGTACTGCGCCGGACTGGTGGCCTTCAACTCTCTTTTTCAGGTGCTGTTTTTCTCCCTTTACGCTTGGTTTTTTCTCACGGTGGTCCCGAGTTGGCTCGGCATGAAAGGGGCGGTGGTTGCTGTCTCCATGGCCGAAATCGCCAAGTCTGTGTTCATCTATCTAGGCATCCCTTTCATCGGGGGTGTGCTCACCCGGGTTATCGGCGTGAGGAGCAAGGGAGAGAAGTGGTATCAGGAAAAGCTGATGCCCAGGATCGGCCCCTTGACCCTGGTGTTTCTGCTGTTCACCATCGTGGTCATGTTCTCCCTCAAGGGAGAGTATATCGTGGAGTTGCCTCTGGATGTGGTCCGGGTGGCGGTGCCGCTCACCATCTATTTTCTAGTCATGTTTCTTGCCTCTTTTTTCATGTCTTGGAAAGTTGGGGCCACTTACGAGCAGGCGGCCACCTTGTCTTTCACCGCCGCCTCCAACAACTTCGAGCTGGCCATCGCCGTGGCCATCGCCGTTTTCGGCATCGATTCCGGCCAGGCTTTTGCTGCGGTGATCGGGCCTCTGGTGGAGGTGCCGGTCCTGATCGGCCTGGTGAATGTGGCCCTCTTTTTCAAAAGGAAATATTTCCCTTGTGCGGTGGAGACGACCTCTGGGGTGTACCACGTGAGTTGTAAACCGTAAGCGAAAAAAAGAAAAAATGATCGGAAAACGGAAACCGAGGCTTCTTTTCCTCTGCACCGGCAATTCCTGTCGGAGCCAGATGGCCGAAGGATGGGTTCGTAAGCTCAAAAGCGAGGTGTTTGAATCCTATTCGGCGGGAATCGAGAAGCACGGCTTGAATCTCGATGCGGTGGGAGTCATGGCCGAGGCCGGGGTGGACATCTCGGGACAATGCTCAAAAACAATCGATGAGTTGCCTGTTCGGGACTTCGATCTGGTCATCACCCTCTGCGACCACGCTTCAGAGTCTTGCCCTTTCTTCCCTGGTCAGACACGATGCCTGCACCGATCCTTTCCCGATTCCCCCAAGCTCGCCGCCGGAGCCGAGAGCGAAGAGGAGCGCCTGGCGCCTTATCGCCGGGTGCGGGACGAGATCCGTGCTTTTGTCGAGGGGATTCCCGGGAATCTCGGATCCACCGAAGTCTCCCGCCAGCCGGAAAAGTAAAGGCTGCTTGATCTTCTTGATCGCAAAATTCTCTGAGCTGCCAGGGAATGACTAAGGCTGGAGAACTTCACAAAATTCGGTAAGCTCTATCCAGGGGTAGTGGTGAGGATTGGCAGCGCCGTTCGCTCCATTGCCGTCGAAGAAGAGACGGTGTGATCCATTTCTATGCCGGAAGACGCCAGATCCGGCTGCGGGAAATGACCCGGGAAGAACGGGAACAGATGGGCCCGGCCCAACGGAAAAAAGAGGCGGCATCTTCTTCTGAATAACGCATTTCTCCTCTTGAAAACCCGTTTCGTAATCAGTCGCGGCTTGCCCGCACCAAGTTTCTCATCTCTCGGACTGCCCGGTCCAGCCCCACTAGAATAGCCCGTGCCATCACTGCATGGCCGATGCTCAGCTCTTCGATGGTTTCCAGGGCGGCAATCCGGGCGGTGGTCAAATAGTTGAGTCCATGGCCGGCGTTGATCCGCAATTCAGCTTCGTATGCCTCCTCGGCAGCATCGGCGATGAGAGCGAATTCCCGGTCTCGTTCTTCTTCGGTGAGCGCATCGCAGTAACGGCCGGTATGGATCTCGACGAAGGTGGCGCCCACATCCCGGGCCGTCTTGATCTGACGGGAATCGGGATCGATGAACAGGCTCACCGGGATGCCGGCCCCGCGCATCCGCTCGATAGCTCCTGCAATTTTCTTTTTCTGACCGGCCACATTGAGCCCTCCCTCCGTGGTGAGCTCCTGCCGCTTCTCGGGGACAAGGGTGATCATGTCCGGCTTGACGTCCAGGGCGATATCGATGATCTCCTCGGCAGCGGCCATCTCCAGGTTCAGTTTGGTTTTCACCGTCTGCCGGAGCAGCCGCACGTCCCGGTCCTGGATGTGGCGGCGGTCCTCCCGCAGATGGACAACGATGCCCTCCGCGCCGGCCAGCTCGCAGATGCCGGCCGCCTGCACCGGATCGGGCTCGTAAATCCCTCGGGCCTGGCGAAGGGTGGCCACATGGTCGACGTTGATGGCGAGTTTGGTCATTTCTTTCCTCCTTTGCTTCTCGAGTAAAGCCAGCAACTCCTGCTCCTTGGCCGCCATGGTTGCCGCTTCCTGTTCCGAGCGTTCGTGGTCGAGGCCGAGCAGATGGAGCAGGCCGTGGATCAACAGGGCCGTCAGCCGTCGATGCAGGGATGTTCCTTCGCGGCGTGCCTCACGGGCTGCGGTCTCCACCGAGATGACAATATCGCCGAGCAAAGGGCCTTCATCCGGTCCTTCCCCCTCTCTCATGGCAAACGCCAGAACGTTGGTGGGGCCACTCTTCCGCCGGTAGGTCCGGTTCAGCTCGGCCACGCGGCCGTCTCCGAGCAAAAGGATGCTCAGCTCGTTCGTTTGTTGGCCGGTCAGCTCCAGCAGCCGCTCTGCCCTTCGGCGGAGCAAAAGGAGGTTGGGCGGAATGAATTCTTCCGGGAGGTCAGCGGTGAGCAGGACGGGCATCGGGGATATGATCTATTTTTTGGGGCCGGAAGGGGCACTTTTCCGGCGGGTGTTCCTTTCGTAGGCCCGGATAATGTCCTGGACCAGAGGATGGCGCACCACGTCGGCATCGGTAAAGGAGTCGAAGCCGATGCCCTCGATGCCTTTCAAGATCCGGCTCGCTTCCACCAGCCCGGAGCTCTGGTGGCGGGGAAGGTCGATCTGGGTGATATCGCCGGTGATCACCGCCTTGGAATTGAACCCCAGCCGGGTCAAAAACATCTTCATCTGTTCCCGGGATGTGTTCTGGGCCTCGTCGAGGATGACGAAGGCGCCATTCAGAGTCCGGCCGCGCATGAAGGCAAGGGGAGCGATTTCGATGGTTTCGTTCTCGGTGAGCTCGACGGTCCGTTCCCGTCCGAGCATGTCATTCAGGGCGTCGTGGAGAGGACGCAGGTAGGGATTGACCTTTTGGGCCATGTCCCCCGGCAGGAAACCAAGCTTTTCTCCCGCCTCCACGGCCGGCCGGGTCAGAATGATGTTGCGCACCTGGTTGGCAGCCAGGGCGGCCACCGCCATGGCCACGGCCAGGTAAGTCTTGCCGGTACCGGCCGGACCGATGCCGAATACGATATCGTTTCTTCGAATGCTCTCGATGTAACGTTTCTGGTTGACGCTTTTGGGAGAGATCACTCGCTGGTTGGCCGTGATGTAAACCTTGTCGAGGAAGATCTCTTTCAGACTGGTCCGGGGCGAGCGCTCCAGAATGCGCAGGGCGTAAACCACATCTGAGGGATATACGGGGTAGCCCGCCTTGATCAACTCATAGAGCTGATCAAGGCAGGCTACCGCCAGCTTGACCTCGTGTTCCAGCCCTTGCGCGGTGAGCTCTGTACCTCGGACCTGGAGGGAAACGTCGGTGGCGCGCTCAATGGCGAGCAGATTTTTGTTCAGATCACCGTATAGCAGTCGGGCTGCTTCGGTATCATCGAAAAAAAGCTCCTGCTTGATCAATTCGCTTCAATTAGCCTCAGCATGGTGGCGGGTTCGCCCGTTTTGTTTTGCTTTGGCAAGCACTTGATCGATGAGGGCCTGCATTGCCTCCGGCGATCGGTGTTTGAGCAGGTGGCCGTTGACGAAAATGGAGGGGGTGCCGCGGACGCCAGCAGCACGGCCCGCCTCGATGTCCGCAATCACTTGCTGCCGGATGGCGGGGCTTGCCATGTCCTTCTTGAACCGATTCATGTCCAGACCGACCTCTTTGGCGATTGCCTCGATTTTCTTGATGTCGAAACCCTGGCCGCCGGCAAAGAGCCGATCATGGAATTCCCAGAATTTTCCCTGCTCGTTGGCGGCCATACCTGCCAGCGCGGCGGGGAAGGCAAATTTGTGCATGGGAAGAGGGAAATTTTTATAGACGAGTTTCACAGTTTTCGGATTTTTTTCGAGCACCTGCTCGAAGAGCGGCCCAATCCGGGCGCAGTACGGTCATTGGAAATCACTGAAGACCACCACCTCGACCGGGGCGTTGGCCGGCCCCAAAAAGGGGTCGCCAGCGGTGGGAATGTTCATGACATATTCAACTAGAATTTCCTGGACTTTCCTGCTCTTGCTGCTGCTCAGAATGATTTTTTCTCCCCTGCCTGGCACCGCGAGCCGGTCCATGGTCGGGTCCACTGGAATGGTATCGTTGAGCTTGCCATCCGCCGAGTAGATATCGACCTTGCCGCCCTCGGTCAGTACGAAGGTCCACTTGCCGTCCACCGAGGCAGCGACATCAAGGGGTGGTTTGTCGGGACTGAGGGTTGGGCCGGGTTCCCAGTCCACTGTGGCGCCGGCGGTCGGCACCCAGACCAGCGCCGCCAGGAACACGGCCAGAAACCATCTGAAATCGATCCGCTTCATGCTTGTTTTCTCCCAATTGGATTTTTCTGTAATGCAGCCATGTTGGAATCAATTATACCCCTCGCAGGTCAATCCGCAAGATCCGCGGTCCTATCGGGGCAGAGATTTTTTCTCGGCTTGGCCAAGGGCTCTGCCAGCAATTCGGCCAGATGCTGCACCCGGATTCGGGAACCGGTGCGAGCGAGGCTCTGCCGCCATTGGAGCAGACAGCCTGAGCAGGTGGTGGTGACGATCTCGGCGGCCAGGGGCTGAAAGGCCGACAGCAGCCGGTCGCGAACCTTGGCCGAAAGATCGTGGTGGGCCAAGTGAAACAGGCCTCCCTGGCCGCAGCAGCGGGGTCCTCCGGGAAGCTCTTCGAGAAGAAGGCCAGCCGCGGATAACAGCTGTCTCGGGGCGTCGGTGATGGTCGGCCCGTGCCGCAGATGGCAGGGATCATGATAGAAAACAGCCGCAGCGGTTTTCGTTTTCGGCACGGGTGTCAATTTCCCCTGGAAAAAGGTGGAGAATTCCTGCACCCTGCCGGTAAAGGCAACGGCCCGACCATGCCAGGCAGGATCCTCCCGGAACAGCTCGGGATAGGTCAGCAGATGAGAATAGCAGGAAGCACAGGAGGTGAGAATCGGGAGCTCCTGACCGGCAAAGGCGGCGATGTTCTGACGAGCCAGTTCACGGGCAAGGTCGAAATCGCCGCAGGAGAAGGCGGCCTGGCCGCAGCAGGCTTGACCGGAGGGCACGGCGGGAACGGTGCCGGTGGCCCGGGAAGTCAGAGCGGCTGTGGCCTGGGCAATCCCGGGCTCCAGGTGATCGGCCAGACAACCGACAAAATAGGCAGCTGCCGGGGAATCGGCCGCAGTCGTATTTTCTACGTAACGTCCATGCCGGGAATGCAACTCCTTGCTGTCGGCAATCAGGCCCAGCCGCAACCGCAGGCCACTCTCGGAGGGCAGGAGTCGGTCCATTCTTTCAGAGGCGGCGGCAGCGAGACCCAATGTCTTGTTGAGCACCTTCGGGTGGGCCAAGGCCTGCCGGACCAGGTATTTCCGCCAGAAGTGCCGGTCCGCCTGCCGGGCCAGCGTCCTGCGCGCAGCCACAATCCGTGCCGGTACATCCACCTGCTGGGGGCAGATTTTCCGGCAGGCCCCGCAAAGCAAACACCGGGAAAGGGTGTCAGCGAATGCGGCGGAGGCTGTCTTAGGGTTCAGCCTCGAGAGCATGTGCAACTTGCCCCGGGCCGTGTTTTCTTCACGGCCGCTTACTTGATAAAGGGGACAGACGACAGCGCAGGCACCACACTTGGCGCATCGGCTGCCGCCAGGATTGATTTCTTTCATAGCCGAAGTGACGAGTAATAAGACGAAAAGTTCTTGCTCGCACTGTCACTCTTTTACTCATCACCCATTTTATTGTTGCCAGAGGAGGTAGGCTTTGATGAAAGGGTCCAGGTTGCCGTTGAGAACGCTGTCCACATTGCCTATCTCGAAGTCGGTCCGATGGTCCTTGATCATGCGGTACGGCTGGAGGACATATGATCGGATCTGGCTTCCCCAAGCGATCTCCTTTTTCTCGCCCTGGAGTTCCTTCTGTCTTTCCTGCTGCAGCTCTTGTTCGCGTCGGTAAAGCTGGGCCCGGAGCATCTTCATGGCCATATACCGGTTTTGGTGTTGTGAGCGTTCGTTCTGACACTGGACCACAATGCCCGTGGGCAAATGGGTGATGCGGACAGCCGAGCTGGTCTTGTTGACGTGCTGGCCGCCGGCGCCGCTGGCCCGGTATGTATCGACCCGCAGGTCCTTGTCATTGATCTCCACCTCGATGGTATCATCCAACTCCGGGAAGATGAAGACCGAGGCAAATGAGGTATGACGGCGGCCACCTGCATCGAAGGGGGAGATGCGGACCAGGCGGTGGATACCCATTTCCGAGCGGAGATAGCCGCAAGCATAACGTCCCTTGATCATCACCGTTACGCTCTTGGTACCTGCTTCGTCACCCGGCAGATAGTCGAGGATATCAGTGGCGAATCCTTTGTTTTCCGCCCAGCGCAGATACATGCGCAGCAAGATGTCGGTCCAATCCTGGGCCTCAGTGCCCCCGGCTCCGGCATGAATGGTAAGCAGTGCATTATTGGCATCGTGCTCGCCGCTGAACATGCACTCGACCTCGAGCGAAGCCACCCTGCTCTCGAGGCGTTCCAGGGCGACCACCGCTTCCTGCTCGGTCTCCGTATCCTCTTCGTCCACAGCGAGCTCGAGAAGCACCTCGGCCTCCTCCCAGGCGGCATGCATGGCCTCCCATTCTTCAATGGGCGACTGGAGCTGGCTGATCTCCTGCTGCACCTGACGGGCTTTGTCTACATCGTCCCAGAACCCGGGAGCGAGGGTCTGCTGCTCCAAGATGGCGAGTTTCTCCTTCTTGCTGTCGAATTCAAAGATGCTCCTTCAGGGCGAGAAGGCGCTCCTTGAGGTCCTGCAACTTTTGCTTCAATTCGGCAGACATGGATCGACGCTCCTTTTTGAAAAAATTCCAACTCTATTATGATAAGGATGATCTTAAATCCCGCAAGAGAGGACGCAGCAGCCGGTCTTTGGAGAAGGCAACTACGTATGGAGCTTGCGCCGGGCCGCCAGCAGGAACATGGGCGCAAGCAACAGGAAGCAGGTCAGAGGAAGGTGATGGCCGTAACGTACATAGAATGATTTTTCTGTCAGCAAAGGCACCCGGGCGGTCAGGTAAGCCGGTTCGAATAGAGATGAAGACTTCGTCAGCCTACCCAGAGGGTCGATGAAACCGCTGATGCCGGTGTTGGCAGCCCGGGCCAGAGGGCGGCGGTTCTCCACCGCCCGGAGCACCGCCATGGAGAGGTGCTGCCAGGGAGCGCTCGACCGGCCGAACCAGGCGTCGTTGGTGATGTTCACCAACAGCTGAGCACCGTTGGCCGTCTGCCGGCGGGCCAGCTCCGGGAAGATGCTTTCGAATCAGATTAATACCCCAATTTTGACGCCGCCGCAAGAGAGGGGATGTATTCACCGAAAGGCACCAGGTGTTGCTTATCGTAGACGCCGACGATGCGCCCGGCCCCGGATATGAGAAAGGCGCTGTTGGAATAATGGAGGGTGCCGTCTTCCAGTTTTCGGCGAGGAGCGCCGGTGAGCAGGCAGACGTCAGCCGGATGGACCAGTTCGGCAAGCAGCTCACGGAAAAGCGGGTTTTCCTGGGGATAGAAAGGAAGGGCGGTTTCCGGCCAAATCAGCAGCGTGCTGTCCCGATGAGTCAGGGATTGCTTGGACAGCCGGATATACCTTGCTACCGTCTCCCAGCGGAAGGCCGGAGTCCATTTCCGGTCCTGGGGGATGTCGCCCTGCACCACGGTCACCGGCCAGGAGGGGGCCTTCTCTATCGCGTCTTGGATCTCTCCATAGCGTATGCCGCCGTATATGACCGAGGCGAGCAACAGGACAGCGGCGGCAATCACCGAAGCCGGGTGCTCCGGCCGGGGTTGGCGTCGCAGGCGGGCGGCAATGGCCACCAGAAGGACATTGGCGAGGACGATCAGGAAGGTGATCCCTTCGTGGCCGAAAAGATCGGCGCTCTGGATGAGCAACGGTATTCGGTATTGACTGTAAGCGAGGTCTTGCCAGGGGAATCCTGAAAAGAGGCGGCTGCGTACGAAATCGAGTGCCACCCACAGTACGGGAGCTGTCCACAGCACCGGAATCCGTACACTCAGCCAGGCGAAACCGGCGGTAAAGAGACCCAGGTAAAGGCCCATGTAGAGGGCAAGCAGAACGAGGGCCAGCATGGCGATCCACCAGGAGAGCTGCCCGTATGTGCTGAGAACGATGATAATCCAGTAGAGCAGGAGCAGGTAGTAAAGGAGGCCAGCGGCAAGCCCGAGCTTGAAGCCCCGAAACGGGGAAACGGACCGGCAGGCCATGAGCAAGGGGACCAGGGCAACCCAGGCCAGCGGTCCGAAACCGACCAGGCCGGGGGCGGACAAAAACAACAGCACCCCAGTGAGTAAAGCCGGGAGATAAAGCGCCCCCGCCCGCACGAAGCGCCTCATTTCTTTTTCTTCTGGACCTTGACGATATTGATCCGGCGCTTGCTGGCGGAGATGACCTGGAAGGTAAGGGAATTGAGCTCGGCGGTCTCCCCTGGCTCAGGTACTCGTCCGAGCTGTTGGATGATGAGGCCGCCTACCGACTCATAGGGGACCTCCTCGGGCAGCTCGATGCCGAAGAAATTCTCCACGTCCTCAATATCGATTTTGGCATCGACTAAAAGGGTATTCGGGTCGATTACTTTCAGCCGCTTCTGGGTCTTGTCGTATTCATCACTGATTTCGCCGACGATCTCTTCCAGGATGTCCTCCATGGTGATCAGCCCCCGGATGCTGCCGAATTCGTCGGTGATAACCGCCATGTGCATTTTTTTGGTCTGAAATTCCCGAAGCAGATCGATGATCCGGTGGGTCTCCAGCACGAAGTAGGCCGGGCCCGCTATCTCACCGGCGGTCGGCGGCCGGTCGCCGACTGGACAATGCTTCAAGAGGTCCTTGGCGTGGAGGAAGCCGATGATTTGATCGGGCGATTCGCCGTAGATCGGGATCCGGCTGAAGCCCTTATCGGTGATGAGTTTGATGAGCTCCGGAGCGGTGGCAGTGGCCGGTGCACAGACCATATCGTTGCGGGGCGTCATCACCTCCCGGGCCAGGGTGTCTTTGAACTCCAAAATGCTATTGATCATGCGGCCTTCGCGGCTGCTGATCAAACCTTGCTCCTCGCCTTCTTCAAGCAGTTCCTGGATTTCCTGTTCAAGGTCTTCGGCGGTGTCAGGCGTTCGGGCCAGACCGAAGAAGTGGGAGAGACGTTTGAAAAAGTTATTCGACGAGGGCTCGCGCGAGTCAGGAAGAGGGTCGTTATCCATCTGGGGGTTGGGGAAAAATGGCTTGTATTAAGGTTGTTGGCAATGCCCTGTTATGGAGCTGCTTCTCTCGATATGAGAAGTGACCCGATCCAGGGCGGAAAATCAACCTTTTCCCTACGGAAAAACACTGTTTCTGTCAAGAAAAAATTGACGCCGCCGGTCAAAGCCGGTATAAATGGCTCCCATTTTCCGGGTCAGAAAAACAAGGCGTGATCAACGGGGCCCCTTTTTGGGGAGAACATACTCAATTTATAAGCGCAGGGTAGGCAGGAATCAACCCGGGGGCGAAGAATCCGGCAGCGGATGATTCATCCCCTTTTATTTTGCCCCCGAATTGGGTAAATAGGGGGGACGGCGGTAAGGGCCGCACGTGTTTTCCAACAATTCGCCTATTTCCGCTGAGAGGACGTTTCCTTAACAGAACGCCGAGGACTGGTTTGAAAGAAAAGATTTTGATCGCTAACCGCGGTGAAATAGCCATCAGGATCATGGAGGCCTGCAAGGATCTGGGGCTTGATTACGTGGTGATTTATACCGCGGCTGACGAGCATTCCGAGCACGTACGCCGCAATCTCGACAGCCGGAGCAACAATAAAAAGGCTTGGCGGGTATCGAGCTACACCGACCCCCGCGATCGACCCCTTACCTTCATCGGCCCCAAGTGGGAAGTGATCAAGGATCTGGGGGACAAGATCAATACCAAGCGTGTGGCCAACCGCCTCGGCATCCCGACCATCCCCGGCACTGACGGGCCCATTTATAATGAAATGGATGCAGAGGACATCGCTCAGCAGCTGCTCGATCAGCAAAAGGAGTACAAGATCAAGAACCCGTCCATCCTGGTCAAGGCGGCGGCAGGCGGCGGCGGTATGGGCATCGAGGAAGTTTATCAGATCGAACAGTTCCGGCGAACATACCGCCAGGTGCAGAACTATGCCAAGCGGCAGTTTGGCGACGGCGGCGTCCTGATCGAACAGTGCCTGCGCGATTACAACCACTTGGAGGTGCAGCTCCTTTGCAGTCGCCATGGCGGCCGCCTTCATTTCGGCAGCCGCAACTGCACCATCCAAAGCACAGGCCGCCAGAAGAGGCTGGAAGCGTCACCCGGCTTCGACAACAGCTGCTTTTCTTACGATTTCAACGCCGCCGAGCTTCTCGAGCGGATCGTCGAGTATTCCCTGAAGCTTGCATCCCACGTTCGCTACGACAACGTGGGAACCTGGGAATGGATCGTTACCCGGACCGGGCAGCCCTACCTGCTCGAGGTCAATACCCGTATTCAGGTGGAAAACGACATCTCTGCCCGGATCAGTTACGTCCACGGCAAACAGCCCAACCTGATCCGCGAGCAGATCCGTCTCGCCCTGGGCGACCGGATAGGTTTCTCGCAAAGTGATATCCATTTCCGGGGCTCAAGCATCGAGCTGCGCATCATCGCCGAGGATACCCATCGGGGTTTCGCCCCCTGGATCGGCACCATTTCCAAACTCCAATTTCCCAATCCTGGCTGGGCGGCGGTTTACACCCATGTGCCCACCGACCGGCCGTACGCAATCCCCAGCGAGTACGATCCCAATCTGGCGCTGGCGGTAGTCTGGGCGGATAGCATGGCCGAGGCCAAGGAGCGGGCGCTCCGCTTTCTGGAGGAAACGGTCATCGAAGGGCAGAATGCTGCCGGGGATGCCATCCTGACCAACATCCCCTATCTGAAAGCCAACATGGAACGCCTGCTCACTTTTTAAC
>JARRJE010000031.1:0-12826 GCA_037379765.1 Deltaproteobacteria bacterium | reverse complement strand
CTCCTCGACAGCTGAGACGAGGGCATGGCCGATTCCGCCCAACATGGCGTGGTAAGGCCAGATGGTAAGATCGTATTTTCCTCCTTCTTTCAGTTGCTGTGTATAGTGAAGGAGCATCTGTTGGCCGTAATCGGGATCGATCCGGAGGTTGAAGCAGATGTCCGGGTTGAATTTCCAGACCCCCTGCCTGACATCCTCCTCCGAGATCAGTGTGAAAGGATCTGGATGCTCTCCTTGATCATTCACGATGAAAAAGCGATGAAAGATCTGCATCGCATGGTGAGTATCCATGGTCGGGCAGATCTGGGTGAGCCGTGAAAGATTTCGATATATGAAGGCACACAACCGTCGGTTGTCGTCAACGGCCCCTGTTCCCGAGCGGCCGGCGACAAATAACTCGAAACCGGGCGTGCAGAAAGAATTCTGCACGTCGACCGCGACCAGACAGATCCTGAACTGATCATCGCATGCGGGCGGTACCCCATGCCGCACCGCCCAGGCCCAGGCCTCCCGTTCTCTTTGAAGATAAGGTACCCGCCAAATTTCAGCCACCTTGGTCTCATCAAAATGAGGAGGCAGCGGCATTGGATACTCGGTCATCTGAATCCTCCTGCTTTTCCTAAAAGGATAGCACAGGATCTTTGCAAAAGACGTTTTTCGCAATCCCTTGCCCTGAATGAAATGGCGCCATGTTCATCCGCCGTAACAAAGTCAATGATTCGGGCTGCCCTCGTGGGATCATGAAAACTTCTGTTAAAATGATTCTTCTCGAGCAATGAACTACAATAAAGCAATCCGCCGATACGAGAGATTGGCAGCATTCCTGATCGGCACGATGAGGGGGAACAACAAAACAAGCTAGGGAGGAAGGCAGCATGAAGTATCGACTGTTGGGACAGACCGGCCTTTACGTTTCGGAGCTGTGCCTCGGCACCATGACTTACGGCAGCGCCGGGTTCTGGGAGGTCATGGGCGGGCTGGGCCAAGAGGCGGTGAGCGCACAGCTCAGATACGCTTTTGACCGGGGCGTCAACTTCATCGATACCGCCAACGTATACTCGTTGGGACAGGCGGAGCAGCTGGTCGGCCAGGCCATCCGCGAACTGGGTCTGCCGCGCGACGAGCTGGTGATCGCCACCAAGGCCACCGGGATCATGAACGAGCTGCCGAATGGTAGGGGACAGTCGCGCTACCATCTGATGAACGAGGTGGACGCCAGCCTGGAGCGGCTGCAGCTGGATCATATCGACCTTTACCAGCTGCACGGCCTTGATCCATTGACACCCCTGGAGGAGGCGCTTGATACTCTGAACGATCTGGTTCGATCTGGCAAGGTGCGCTACATCGGGTTGTGCAACCTGGCGGCCTGGCAGATCATGAAGGGACTGGCCATTTCCGAGAAACGGGGCTGGACGCGCTTTGCCAGTGTTCAGGCCTATTACACTATCGCCGGCCGTGATCTGGAACGGGAAGTGGTGCCACTCATCCGAGACCAGGGCCTGGGGCTCATGGTCTGGAGTCCCCTAGCGGGTGGCCTGCTCACCGGGAAATTCAGCCCGGAGGGCGGAGGGCCCGAAGACAGCCGGCGCAGCAAGTTCGACTTTCCAGTGGTTGACAAGGAGCGCGCCTTCCGTTGTGTCGATGCCATGCGCCCTATGGCGGAGCAACGTGGCGTCTCCATCGCCAGGATAGCCCTGGCTTGGCTCCTGGCGCAGCAAACGGTCTCTTCGGTAATCGTCGGAGCCAGGACTATGGAGCAACTCCAGGACAACCTTGGGGCTGGTGAGGTGGTTCTGAGTGCGGCGGAGCTTGAAAAGCTGGACCAGGTCAGCCGCTTGCCGGAGGAGTATCCGGGTTGGATGCTGGACCGACAGGGTCAATACCGGGCTGAACCGCCGGAGCGGAAAGAATAGGGTTGGGCGGTGGTGACGTCATCCTTTTCTTTGGTCCTCATCCAGTCAGGTTCCGTGATATAGTACCTCTGAAGGAGGAGCTTTTCCCGGGCATGACAGGGAGAACAAGATGAGCAAATATGAATGCCCTTGCGGCTATGTTTACGACCCGGCGGAGGGTGACCCCGAGCGCAGCATCGAACCGGGTACCGCCTTTGAAAATTTGCCAGAGGATTGGGTTTGTCCCACTGCTGTCCCATAAATTTTACCAGAGCGAAAACTGCCTACTTTCAGCAATTTGCGGATCTGGAGGTTTGAATAACGAGATAAAATCCCGTCTGGAAAAGAGATTCAGTTGAAGCAGTCGCAGAATACCGCTGAGGCTCTGGCCCAATTTGGCCTTGAATTTCAAGAAGGCAAGGAGCAGGTAGACGATCATCGCCACCCATAACTGTGTGAGCACGGCATTTTTGGAGGTGCCCAGAAAGCTCTTTACCCTGAGGTTCTGCTTGATCCACTTGAAGAAAAGCTCGATCTGCCAGCGCTCCTTGTACAGATCGGCCACCGTCTTTGCCGACAAGTGGAACGCATTGGTCACAAAGCGGTATTCGATACCGGTCTCAGAGTCGGTATACTCAACCAGGCGAAGGGGAGTGGCAATCTCGCCGAGAAAGATTTCGCGATCTGTCTTTATGCCTGCAGCCTTCCGGCCGCTCCGTTTCCAGCCGAGCCGGAACTTGGCATTGCTCTTGAGTCTGGTGACGAAGAAGACCTCGTTTTCGATAAGGGAGGCATACCAGTCGTAATCAGTAAAGCCGCGATCAAAGACAACGAAGGAGCCTTTGGGCAACTGCAAGGCTCTGGCCCATTCGATTTCGTGCTTCTTGCCCTCGGTTACTGAGAGAAATGAGGGCAGGTAGCCATTGGCATCCAAGCCGACATGGACCTTCATGGCTCCCTTGGTTTTGGTGTACTTGGCCCAAGGGAAGAGGGAATAGCAGAGTTCGATCATGGTGGCATCAAGCAAGTAGAGCTTGGCCTTGAATTTGAACCGATTCCCGGGAGCCAAAGCCCGGCAGCGCTCAAGGAGCTTGCCGAACATGACCTCGTACAGCTCAGCTGGTTGTCTGTCGTTAGCGCGAGCCAGATTGGACCGAGAGACATTCTTCATGCCGAGATGATAGAGACGCCGAGATCTGGTAGCGAGGTTGTCAACCAAGTCGCGCAAACTGACTCGGCCGGAAAGCTGTGCGATCATCAGCGCCATAAACTGGGTCGGAAGAAATGCAGCAATTTGATTGACGACTGTGTTATGATGCGCCACGGCTCGGATCTCCTTGTTTTATAATGATTTTTGGCGAAACCATTATAACACAAGGTGCTCTCCGAGCCTGATTTTATTGATAATTTTCCATAAGTTTATGGGACAGCAGTGGGTTTGTCCCAAATGCGGAGCCGAGAAGGAGCACTTCTGGAAATGCTGATGCCGGGACGCCTGGGCAAATGGTTGACCTGCCCGCCAGGCGTCCTTGCGTGCTGAACCAATTGACGCCATTTACGCACGTTCCCCAGCCTGAAGGCAGACGGGGGAGTGTGTTCGGACCTTCGCTCTTCTTTCAGGAGCCTTTTTTGTCCCTTTTCCCGATGTCAAGAGTTCCGGTATTTTTCAGTACGGTTGGTTTCATTCCATAATGGAGCTTATCGTTGGAGCGAGTCTGCTTCACCGGCGGTTCCGCTATTAAGATCGGACCAACCTGGACGTGGGGGGCGAGCCGTGGTCGAAAAGGTCATTGAAATAGAAAGGAGATCTTTATGCAGATCGATCTTTCCGGCAAAGCAGCTCTTGTCACGGGCTCCACTGCAGGCATCGGGTTTGCCCTTGCCAAGGGATTGGCCGCCTCCGGTGCTCGCGTCGTTGTCAATGGGCGTACCGAAGCAACAGTCGAGAAAGCAATTGCCGGGATCAAGGACGCCGATCCTTCCGCAACGGTAGCAGGTTTCGCCGCCGATCTCAGCACGGCGGCCGGCTGCAACGCCCTTATCGGGGCTTACCCTGCCTGCGATATCCTTGTCAACAACCTCGGCCTCTATGGCCCGCAAGATTTTTTCGAGACGCCCGACAGCGAATGGACCCGTTTCTTCGAGACCAACGTCATGGCCGGCGTGCGTCTGGCGCGGGCCTATCTGCCGAAAATGATCGAGAAGAGATGGGGGAGGGTCATTTTTATCTCCTCGGAGTCAGCGTTGAATATCCCTGCCGACATGATCCATTACGGCATGACCAAAACCGCCCTGCTTGCCATCTCACGCGGCCTTGCCAAGCGGGTGGCGGGCAGCGGCGTCACCGTCAATTCGGTGCTGCCCGGGCCGACTCTGTCCAAGGGCATGACGGAGATGCTCCAGGAAGCTATTGAGGCCGGTCAAACGCTGGAAGAGGCGGCTGCGACTTTCGTCACGACCAATCGTCCCTCCTCCATCATTCGTCGTGCCGCCACGGTCGAAGAGGTGGCCAATCTGGCGGTTTACGTCGCCTCGCCACAAGCTTCGGCGACCACGGGTGCTGCGTTGCGCGTTGACGGTGGCGTCGCCGACTCCATTGTCTGATTCGGATAGATTCGACAAGGAATGGGCTGCATCTCTCTTTGGTCTGTTTCGGTCAGTCTCTCAGCGCGTTGCTTCAATGGAGATCTTCATAGTAATATATTGATTTGAATATCAATCCGGCAGAATCTATAATCTAATAGATAGTATTCAAGCGATGCGAAGCATCGCCGACAGGAAAAGTTTTTGATTCGAGGCGAGGGAGTGAAACAAGGAAGATGGGTTTGGGCCGGATGGTGGCTGGTTCTTGTGGTGCTGAATGCACAAGGGGTCCGTGCCGCGCAGACGCAGAGCGCCTGCATCGCCTGCCACCAGGCGCTGGGCGGTGAATTGGCCCGGCCGGTTGCCAAGTGGCAGGGGTCCATTCACGGCCAGAACGGGATTACCTGCGATCTTTGCCATGGCGGCAATGCCGGGGTGGTGGTGGGGAAGGTGGAGCAGCTCTCCGGGGCGGAGTTCGCAGCCAAGCAATCGGCCGCCATGTCGAAAGCACAGGGCTTCATCGGCAAGCCGTCCGGCCAGGCGATGTTCGACATGTGCGCGCAGTGCCATCCCGATTCGGTGAGCCGGTACGCCGGAAGCATCATGGGCAAGGCCTATCTCGACAATAAAGGAGGGCCTTCCTGCGTCACCTGCCACCACGCCCACAACAACGTCATCCCTGCAGTTCCCGAGGTCTGTTCGGGGTGCCACAAGGATACTACCGGGTTCGCACAGATCGATCCCATGAATGTGACGGAAGCGACCATAGCCCGGCTTGCAAAGATACGCATCAGGCTGGCCGGGGAGAAAGCCCAGGGAACCAGGCCATCGCTGGCTCCCCATGTGCCAGAGGAGCTGGAATCGTATCAGATCGGATTGGTGGCATTCGGTGCGGTCATTGTTCTCTTTCTGATCGGCTGTGTGGTCTTTGCAATTCTGGAGAAGGAGAGTGAGAAATGAGCTTTGAGGTCCTGCAGGAAAAGAGGCCCTCCTGTTCTGCTGCCGCCATGACCCTGATGATCGTCTTCTCGGTGCTTCTTCTCGGCTTGGCAGTGGCTTTTTCCTATCTGTTGGTGTCGGGCCGGGGCAACGATTATTTGCTAGGAACCATGCTGTCGTTGGAGTTTTTAGTGGTTGGCGTCCTCCTCATATTTTATGCCAAAGGTTTTGTGACGTTCCGGCAAGTCGCCGAAGACCGGGAGGAGAGGCTTTTATGGTAGATGCAAGCTCCAAAAGCGACTACGAGAAAAAGCAGATCACCCGCAGGCGGATCACAATAGGTATTCTTTGGGCCGCTGTCGTGGGCGTCTTTGGCTCTCTTCTGACGATGCTGAAGGTGGTGGCCCCCGAAAAGAAAGGCGGCGGCTACGTGGCCACCGTCGCCCCGGGGGACCGGCTGGTTTATGCCAAAGGCAGCCAGGAGGGCAATGTTCTGCGAGCTTCGGCGTTCAAAGACGGCGATGCCGTCCTGGCCTATCCCCAAGGCAAAACCAGGAATCAGGCGAATCTCGTTCAGTTGATTCGCCTGAAGGAGGAGGATTTCAAGCCGCCGACTCGGATGGAGATGACCGATCAAGGGTTCGTGGCCTACAGTGCCATCTGCACCCACCTTGGCTGCACCGTCTCCTGGGTGAAAAACCAACAGGATCCCGATGCCTCCTACACCGAATGTTATTGCCATAACAGTATATTCAATCCAGCGCGGGGGGCAGAGGTCATGGGAGGACCCGCCCCGATTCCGCTGGCCCAGATCGGAATCAAGGTGGCTGCAGACGGGGCGCTTGTTTTCAGCAGCGGTTTTTCCGGCCCCGTCGGCCCACGGGTTTGAGCAAAGAGAGAGCAGCGATGATCTTCCAATGGCTTGATGAACGACTGGAACTCAAAAAATTCAAGGACAAGTTTCTGTCCAAAACCTTTCCGACCCATCCTGCTTTTCTTCTCGGAGAGATCGCGCTTTTTTCGTTCATCACCCTTGTACTCACGGGGATCTTTCTCGGCCTTCTCTACGAGCCGTCGATCAGGGATGTCTCGTTGTTCGGTGCCACGGTTCCCGCCGCCTATGCCAGCGTGGTTCGAATCGATCTTCTTCCACTGGGCATGATCATTCGCCGCATCCACCATTGGTCGGCAATGATCATGATCGCGGCCATCCTGGCCCATTTGGCGCGCATCTATTTCACTTCAGCCTACCGCAAACCGAGGGAGATCAATTGGCTGGTCGGCCTCCTCTTGCTGCTGCTGACCATGGGGGCGGCCTTTACCGGCTACCTTCTTCCTTACAGCCAGTTTTCGGTGACAGCCACTTCCATTGCCTACTACATCGCCAAGTCGGTACCGTGGGGAGGCGGCTGGATCTCACGGCTCCTTTTCGCCGGGGAATTCCCTGCCGTCGGCACCGTTCCCAGGTTCTTCTTCCTGCACGTCATGTTGGTCCCGGCCGTGCTCATGGCCCTGATTAGCCTCCATTTGCTGGTTCTGGTCAAGCAGAAGCACACTGAGCCGGCGGGCAACAAAAAGCGTAAAGGAGCGCAAGGGGGCCGCAAGCTCATTGGCATTCCTGTCTGGCCGGAACAGAGCTTCATCAGCCTATCGCTCTTCTTTTTTCTACTGTTCGTGGTGGTCATGATAGCGACCTACGTCCCCCTGAACCCGATCGAAACGTACGGTCCGCCCTCACCGGGTACCCCGGTCATGCGGCCCGATTGGTATTTTTTGCCCATCTACGGTTTCTTGAAGCTGGTCCCTGGCGATCTCTCGATCTCCATCGCTGGCGGAAGAATTACTCCGGAAACCATCGGCGGGGTCATTTTCCCCGGCTTGCTGGGGTTGATTCTGGTCGCCATTCCCTTCCTCGATCGGGCGAAGGAGCCGCAGAACTATCTTGAAAATCCCCTGCACCGTCCGGTCATGACCTCTTTGGGGGTCGGCGGCGGTACGTTTCTGGTCATGATTACCCTGGCCGGCTACATCGATGTCCTTCACATCGCCCCGGCATCGATGGCATTCTATACCCTTCTGGCGACGGTGGCAGTCTGGATGATCTCCTACCTGCTGCTGCGTCTTTACAATCGAAACGGAAAGAGAGGCAACCATGTCAAAGCTTGATTCTGTTCTGGCCTGCTCTCTGATGTTGTGCGGGGTATTGGCTTTCGCACCTCCCGCCCGCTCTGCCTCCGAACAGACGGCGAAAAATTCCTGCGTCCAATGCCATTCCAGCCTTCCCGCCAGCAGTTTCGTGGGGGTGAAATCCCACAGCTGGAAGGGGTCGATTCACCAGCGACACGGCGTCACCTGTGATAAGTGTCACGGTGGCAATCCGAAGGCTGCGGGAGAAAAAGAAGCCCATATCGGTGTTCTCGGCTCGAGCAATCCTCGCAGCACTGTTTATTATAAGAACATTCCCGCCACCTGCGGCAAATGCCACGGCGCCGAATTTTATAAGTTCACCCAGAGTCTCCATTACAAAATGCTCGAATCGACGGGCAAGGGGCCCGACTGCGTGACTTGCCACGGTTCGATGGTGACGAAAGTCCTGGCCCCGGACACCCTCGTTGCCGTGTGCGAAAGGTGCCATAATGAAAGAATGGGCATCTTCCCTTACGTGCCGCAGAAGGCCAAGGCGGTCCTGCTGTTGCTTCGGGAGAGCAAGGTTCTGCTGGCTGCCGACCAGCAGCTTTATCGTTCCCCGAAGTGCACCGAGGCGCCGCCGATCCTGCGTGATGCCGGCACCTCACTGCACACTGCTAAACTGGACTGGCATCAATTCGACCTGAACTCCATCACGGATCACCTGCAGCAATTCTATGACGAGCTTGCAAAACTCCCCCGGCTCCCCTGCGTCGACAACAAGTGCCAGAAATGAAAGAGGAAAGGACCAGCGACTCACCTTTTCATATTCCCGACAAAAACTTCCAACCGATCAAAATCAGACAAACGGCGCCGATGCCCAGCATGAGGAATCCCAAGAGGCGCGAGAACAGGTCTGCCCACACTCCCGGATATTTGCGTTCGTAGGTCAAGAACTTCTGGCTCTTAACCAGCCGTTTGACCTGAAGAGCATGGTCCTCCATGAGCTGGTAGAGGGGGAGTCGGCCGGTAAAGATCACTGTGTTCAGGGGGAAATTCCGAGGCCGCAGGTGATTGTTGAAGAAGTGCACAGTGAAGATGAAGCCCAGGGCGAGAAGGGCCTCGTCAGAGTGGAGAATGACGGCCACGTTGACGATCCACCCGGGCAGAAATCTGGTGAAAAATACCGGGAACCAACGGATTAAACCCGAGGTGCCGATGATCACCATGCCCCAGAAAACCGCAAAGAAGTCGAATTTTTCCCAATAGCTCCAGCGGTCGAACTCGGGCCGCGGGCCCCTGTCGACGAACCATTTCAGCATGGCCAAGAGGTCTCGGACATCCCTGATCCTCGGGAACAGCGAGTCTGGGCCGAAAAGCCTCTCCCTGAAACCTGGTCGGCCGGGAATTTTTTTCATAAAGAGGAAATAGAGGATATAGGCGATCAGCGCCGTGAACCCCGCGATCAAGATGCAGGCGAAAATTCGATGGATGATGCCCCGGGTGGGGTACCCCCCGAAAAATTCCATCAACCTCGCGGCCCAGGGTGCGGTGGGAAAGGCCAGGGGAAGACCGGTCAGCACCAGGATCATGAAGGAGCTGATCAGCATGAAGTGAAGGATTCGGTCGAACGGGCTGAATCGGCGAAAGGTCTGTCCGGCCTGGCCTGGCGGGATTGACGTCTCGGGGTGGAAGAGGCCTTGGGACTTCCTGTGCCAGTTCATCCAGAAATCTTTTCTCCAGAAAAGAAAGGTGTGCAGCCAGAAGAATCCGAAAGTAGTGAAGAGCAGACCGTGCATGAACATGTAAGCCCAGAAGACTACCGGACGCCGGGGGTCTCGGTAATTGAGGTGAGGGATGTATTGAACGAAACTGGCATTGGCGCCGGGATGGCATTTGCCGCAGGTCTTGACCAGGTTGCGGGGGGCGATGGTTGATTTCGGGTCCTTGGCAGGCAGCACGTTGTGAGCTCCATGGCAGTCCGAACAGCCGGCGACCAAAGACGGGTAGCCGAGGGCCTCGATCTTACCGTGAATTCCCTGATAATAAGTTTTGGTTGCCAGAGGATCTACGCCATTTCTCTTCATTTTCTTGGCGTCGGTGTGACAGGCGGCGCAGGCATCTGTATGAAATTCCTTTGATGCCATGCCCTTGGGCGCCTCGATGTGATGCAGACTTCTGTCCACCCCGTGACAATCCGTGCAACCCGGGACATCGGGGTTCCCAGCCAGGGCGGCCCGGCCGTGCACGCTTGCCGCATAAGCGCTCCCGTCATGGCAGTTTGTGCAGATCTGATAGATATGCTTCTGGTCTACTTTGATAAGGGGCAGCGTGTGGATGTCGCTGTGGCAGTCCGTGCAGGTGAATCCCTGTTTGTGGTGAATGCTGGCGGCATAGGCCAGGGCCTGCTTGGCATGGCACCGGGAGCAGTCCACCGGCGCGGCTTCCGCGTCCCGGGCCTCCATTTTCTTCACATGGAGATTGATCCGCTTGATTTCCCAGTGGCAGCTGTTGCAGGAATTGGCGCCATGGGCGGAGGCAGCGTAGGCCTTGGCGTCAATCTGATTTGCGTGGCATTTCAGGCAATCTGTATTGTTGATGAACTGGTAGTCAAAGGAGTATGGCTTGCCCTTGAAGAAAAATTGCTTCTGCTTTTGGGTTGTTGAGGCGTCTCCCTCTTGGCGACCGGAAGCGTTGGCCGGCACCGGAAACAGGACCGGCGCACCGAACAGGACAGCCAGGAAGACAAAAGGATAAATGCTTCGGAACCGCATTCCCTTCATGTTCGCCCCCGTTTCCATCGACTCGAGATTCTTGTCCTTTATCGTATCACGCCCGTCTTCGCTTTCTCAATCATTGGAGATCCCATGGATCAAACTAAGGCAACACCTTGATTTGACGTCCAGTCTGGCAGGCCCTATAATCTGCTAGGATTTTGATGGGAAATATCTGCCATGAGGAGGCCATGGATGATTAGCACAAGGAACCGTTCGATCGAAATACCATTATTATTCATCAGCCTTCTCTTCGCTCTTCTTTCTATGGGTACCGCAGTACGGGCAGAGTCGGCCCGTTTGGCCGCCGGCGGGGATCATTCTTTGTATGTGACTCCCGACGGCAATCTCTGGGCTTGGGGCTACAATTACCGCGGCCAGCTCGGGGACGGCACCACCGAGACTCGGGTTCTTCCAGAAAGGATAAATGCCGGTGAGCAATGGAGCCTAGTGACAGCCGGTAAGTTGCATTCCATGGCGTTGCAAAGGAATGGCTCGTTGTGGGCTTGGGGTGATAACAGTTATGGCCAGCTCGGCGACGGCAGCCAGAGAGACCAGATGCGACCGGTTCGCATCGGAGGCTCGGATTGGATGGACATAGCTGGGAGCGAAAACCACACCCTTGCCGTGAAGGCGGATGGCTCTCTGTGGAGTTGGGGAAAAAATACCCACGGCCAGCTTGGCCTCGGCGACACCACCGATCGGAACCTTCCGGCGCGAGTGGGCGTTGCAAACGACTGGCAGGCTGTTGCCGCGGGTTACCAGCACTCGTTAGCCGTGAAAGCCGATGGCACTCTCTGGGGATGGGGGTACAATTACTCCGGCCAGGTCGGCGACGGCACGAGGGACGAGCGTCATTTGCCGGTAAGGATCGGCCGGGAAAATGATTGGCAGGCCGTTGCGGCAGGCGACCAGCAAAGCTTTGCTCTGAAAAAGGACGGGACTCTATGGGCGTGGGGAACAAACGGCGACGGACAGTTGGGCGACGGCACCAGAGTGAATCGATTGTCTCCGGTGCCGATCGAGGCAGTCGGCCCTTGGCGGCAAGTAAGAGGCGGTTCCCATTTCACCGTCGGCATCCAGAAGGATGGCAGCCTGTGGGCATGGGGCTATAATGGAAGCGGTCAGTTGGGGGACGGCACAACTACCACCCGCCTGCGCCCGGTTCGGATCGATGACAGCGACTGGGCGCAGATCGCCGTCGGCGCAAACCACACACTGGCCCTCAGGACGGATGGCAGCCTGTGGGCTTGGGGCTACAACTTTTACGGCCAGCTCGGAACCGGCGACACGAGAAACAGGCCGAAACCTGTCCGCATTGATGCGACCCCTCATCAGAATGACGGGCCGGGCCAGTGACTGAACAAGGCAGCAATTGAGCAGAAAGATGGTTTCAGAAGGGCGGTCTTAAACCAACGGGCACTTCGGTTCCCGCCAAAGGCGGGACAGGCTCGTCAACGGGAGCATGATTCCCTGACCGCTTTATACTTTGACTCCAAAATCGCGACTTCTCCAGTTTTTCAGGTACGGCATCGCCGGTGCGATCGCCACTATGGTTCATGTCTGCCTGTTCTACCTGCTGGCGTGGAAAGTATTTCCGGCACTGCATTCAGATGACCCTGTGGTCAAGTTGCTGGGACTGACTGTTTCGCCGGTAAGCGTCACCACCCGCTCCCTCGATTCAATGGTGTGCAATGGGGTGGCCTTCATATTTTCCAATATGGTGGCTTATCTGATCAATATCGCGTGGGTTTTCGAAACCGGGCGACATCGTCGGCTGGTGGAGATCTTCCTGTTTTACCTCGTTTCCGGTCTCAGCGTGTTCATCGGTACAATCGTGATGGGAGCGATGATCAGGTATATGGGAGTGCACACCTCGACCGCCTTTCTGGTCAATATCATTATTTCTCTCATGCTGAACTTCGGCTTCCGCAAATTTTTCATTTTCAAGGGATGATAAGAAAGCCAGGGGAATGTCCCTGCTTTTAAGGGGCGGTAGGTATACAGGTTGGCAATAAGGGGCGCGGCGGCTCTGAAAGCCACATCGGTGAAGGCTTGCGGCCGAAGCAGGGGGAGAAAATGGAGGGAAAGGTACACCGCTCTGGCTTTTCGGGCCGCTGGGGTGGGTGTATGAAGCTTATACTAGGAATGCTGAAGTTGAGGTATGTTGCTTAGAAATCACTAGTGCCCAACTTTGAGAAATTCTTGTGGATTTAAGAAGGTGTTGGTACTATCTATTTCTCACCTTCTTTTGTCACCCGCCCCACCCGCCGGGCCAAACATGGGGCGGGTTTCTTATTGCCCCTTCTAGCGCCGATGATCTCAAGGCATCTCAAATTTAGATCCCCAGATCTGCGTTGGCTAAATCTCCAATTTTCCCCCGCCGCCATCCATCTGCATCCGGCGAACAGTAGCCGTGCGCTGTTCTTCGAAAATGCGCGTGGCCTGTTCAATAGTCAGCTCCTTGCGATCGACCAGAGAGCAAAGGCCAAGCCGGAGGGTACGGGTCGG
>JARRJE010000030.1:24536-41012 GCA_037379765.1 Deltaproteobacteria bacterium | reverse complement strand
CCTGAGCACAGTGGGAGTGAAAATCCACATCAAGGAGAGTAACGACAATACCGGCGGACCCTATAAAAGCCCCATGGAAAGCCGTTATGATGACCTCACTTTGAAAGTCGATCAATACCTGGAGACGATCCAATTTATTCCCTTGGGCGCCCCGGTGCCCGGCACCATCACGTCCAAATTCGGCAAGCGGGTGGATCCTTTCAATGGACGCATGGGCTTCCATGAGGGCCTCGATATCAGGAATCACCTGGGAACCAAAGTCATGGCCACAGCTGACGGCGTAGTGGTTGCCAAGGGATATGCCCATGGACTCGGCAACTACGTCGTGCTTGATCATGGCAACCATTTTCGCACCCGCTTCCTTCACTTGCGGAAAAGCGTCGTGAAGAGGGGTGAACGGGTCACCCGCGGCGAGTACATCGGCAACCTGGGAAGCACCGGCCGCAGCACTGGGCCGCATCTTCACTACGAGATCAGATACAGGGGAAAGCCGGTGAATCCGCTCAAGTTCATGCGGATCGCCAAATATATTTCTCTTAACAACACCAAATAGCATCATCACTGAAAGCAACTCACGGGACGAAACCAACTTTATCAAGTTTGTTCCCCACTCTGTAGGCAGGCCATGAGGTGCTGCAGATGTCTAACGTCGGCAAAAATGCCGACAGCGAGGCATGCTATCATGCCGATGACAAAGCTGTTGCGGTGCCATGTGACCGCTTGCATCACTACCAATTTTTGAGGCTGGAGGCCATGAAATTGTTCGGGAACGGAGTAGAAAAGGAAAAAGGGCAGCAGACTACCAGTATTATCGGCAAGGAGATGTCCATCGTCGGCAATGTAACCTTCAAGGGCCGTTTGCGGCTGGATGGCACAGTCGAGGGCAACGTCAATGGTGAACATCTGATCCTGGGTGTGATCGGCAAGGTCATCGGCGACGTCAGTGTCGATGATATGGTCTGTCACGGGCACGTGGAAGGAAATGTTGAAGCCAAGAAACTTCACGTCATGCCGGGAGGTACAATCACTGGCAAGGTGGAAACGACTGACTTGTCGGTAGATTCGGGAGCGCTCCTCAACGGCGAGGTCAAATCCCGTTCCCAGGATCTGCGCCTGATCCCCGGCTCTTCCGTTCCCGAAATCGAATGGGAAGAAAAGGCCGACAAGGCTCCCTGAAGGCTTAATTTTCTAAAGCGGAAAAAACAGGGCTGGGTCCGGACATTTCTGGGTGTCGGCTCAGCGCATTTTTCTGATTTGTCTTATAAATTCCCTTCAGGTGATGCATCCGCTTGCAAGGAGACGCGTCGGAGCAAAGAGCCCCCATCGATCTTTGGTGAAGACGGGGACTACGACTCGGTAGAGGATTTGGCAGAAGAGCAGGTCACATTAGCCTGGATGCGCAGAAGGCGGTCGATTTCAGCGGCAATGAGGGCTCCGGCCTTCTGGAGCTGGCAGATACGTTCTTGGGTGCCCATGTTGACATCGTGATTGGGGCGGCCGTTCTTGTCGTAATAAGGGCGCTGGTCCCATCGCCGCTCCCAACTCTCGGGCCATGGATCGGTATAGCCGCCTTCTTCGGTTGTTTCTTTGTAAAGGAGCTCCGGTGAAGCCAGCAGGGCGGCGACCAAAGCCATTTCTCCTCCGATATGCTGATCATCGTGCTCGGAGGTATACTCTTTTTCAGTGATTTGGCGCTTTCGCTCGGTTGCGATCAACTCAACGCCATTAAGCAGCAATCCCAATTCTTCATTCGGTTGCGTTTTGTTCATGATCTTTCCCGCGGGTTCACCCGTATTTTTTCGAAAAAGTCTCGAAAGACGGGCATTTATTTACTACAAAATCGATCCGCCAAATGGTCCTAGCATTTTTAAAAATCTGAGAAAACACATCCCGAGCAATCAACTTCCAAGCGATGGCCATATTCCCTATGAGGGGAATCCATGATCGGCTGCCCACATGGTCAAATTGTAAACCATCTGAAAGAAAGCGCGAGCGCTTAATTGGTTCATACCGGAATATTTTAAAAAAATCTTAGAATTCAGACGCTTATTTTTTGACGAAGCAGGATTTTTATGGAAAGAGGGAAAACAGTGCCAGACTTTCTGATTAAAGGAACAAATACAAGCGGATTTGCATTGTAAACTGCAGAGGGGGAGAAGCCGAGCGAGAAGTGACCGTCACTTTTAGGGGGGAATCAATGACGGCAGTGCGACTACTGGTGGAACGGAGAAAACAGGCACGTTTTCAGGTCAAAAATCCCGCCTTCGTATTCGATGCGATGAATGTGGGGCGAATCGTGGATATCAGCGTGGACGGGTTGGCCTTCACTTATGACGGGAAGGAAACGTGGCCCCGGCAACTTACAGAACTCGACCTGCTGATTGACAGAAAAACCTTTCTGAACCGAATGCCGATCCGGGTCGTTTCCGACTTCATCATCTCGGAAGAGCCTCGTTATCGCCTGATTACCCGGCAATGCGGGGTCCAATTCGGCCGGCTGACTCCGGGCCAGTTGCAGCAGCTTGAAAATTTCATCGGGATCATTAAAGAGGAGAGACCCTTTCCTCTTTTACGCACCTCCTTCGCCAACCTCGGATATGATTAATTCTCCAGGACGGGCTGTGAAGTTGACCTTTGAAAAATTTCCATCTTTGGGGAGGTAAAATTTTATTGCACTGCGAACTGTTGGTGCTAATTGTATGGGTAGAAAGAATAATATTTATAGATTGGAAGAGTTGGCCGGCAAGTCTCTTTGGGAGGCAGAGCCGCTTGAAATTTTTGGTTTGAGGCGGTACATTCAATAATCTCTAGGGTGGCGTCTTTATCCACATCGGGAAGAATCCCGATGAACTGGCGGCATGATCGGAAGTGAACCGTGATGCTGCCCTCCTCTCGCGGCGGTCCACGGACCCATTTCAACTGCTGCGGATGCCGCCGATTCCTTCCTTTCGCGTCCGAGCCCGTGCGCACGAACCGCCCATGATTGTTACAAAGACTCATGACCAGCTCCTTCTAGAACTGGCAGACCTGCGCAAAAGCGAAGAGCGCTTTCGCGGCCTGATCGAGAATGCCCATGACCTGGTGCAGGTGATCGGCACCGATGGCCGGATTCAGTATGTCAACAAGGCGTGGAAGAACATTCTCGGCTACGATGAAGAGGAAATCCGATTCCTCACCATTTTTGATATCATCCACCCTGACTGCCTGGTGCAGTGCCAGGAGCGTTTCCGGCAGGTAGTCGCCGGCAATCCGGTAGACCGGATCGAATTCGTCATGCGGGCGAAGGATGGCCGCAAAGTTATTGTTCAGGGGAGCTCCAACTGCAAGAGCGTCGATGGACAACCGATCTCGGTGCAGGGGATCTTCCGGGATATCACCGCCAATCGGCAGGCCGAAGAGTCCCTGGCGAAGCTGCATGAACGCCATGAACTGCTGCTTAATTCCATCGACGAGGGAGTACTTGGGATAGATCGTGATGGACGGCATATCTTCGCCAACCCGGCAGCGGCCCGCATGCTCGGTTATGATGCCCCCGAAGAGCTGCTGGGTCTGATTGATCACGATACCTGGCATCATTCCCGGGTGGACGGCTCTCCTTATCCGGAGAAAGAATGCCCCATTAAAATCACTTGGCGGGAGGGCAAAAGCTTTCATACTGACAACGAGGTGTTCTGGCGGAAGGACGGCAGCTGCTTTCCGGTTGAATACACCTCCAACCCTCTTCGGGAGCAAGGAAAGATTGTCGGGGCCGTGATCACCTTTACCGACATCACCGCCCAGCGGCAGGCCGTAGAACAGGCCGAGCGGCTGCAGACTCAGCTTCTTCAAGCCAGGAAGATGCAAGCGGTCGGCACTCTGGCGGGCGGTGTGGCCCACGATTTCAATAATATTTTGACTGCTATTTTGGGCAATCTAGAGCTGGCCATGCTGAAATCGGATCTGGCTGCTCCCAACCGCAAGTATCTTGCGAACATCCAGCAGGTGACCGAGCACGCCGTGGACCTTATCGGACAGCTGCTCCTTTTCAGCCGCAAGCGACCCATGGAATTCATGCCCATCGATCTCAATCAGGTCATCTGCGAGCTTGAAAAAATGCTTGTCCGGATTATCGGCGCGGATGTCATGGTCCGGCTGGATTTGGCCCCAGACCTGAAGCCGATATGCGGTAACATCACTAACATGGAGCAGGTGGTTCTTAATCTAGCGGTGAATGCCCGGGATGCAATGCCGGCCGGCGGCACATTTACCATCAGCACGCATAACGCCTTTTTAGCTGAGGAAGAGAGTCGGGCTCATCCGGAGGCCAAGCCCGGGGAGGCCGTTTGCTTGACGATCGCCGATTCCGGCATCGGCATGGATATGGAAGTTTTGCAGCATATTTTTGAGCCGTTTTACAGCACCAAGGACAGCGGTAAGGGGACCGGGCTCGGCCTGGCGGTGGTGTATGGCATCATTCAGGAACACGGGGGCTGGATTCAAGTGGAGAGCGAACCCTCCCGAGGGACTCTTTTCAAGGTTTTCATCCCTGCTCACGGCGAACAGCCGATCCAGGAAAGCATCCCTAAGGTCTCCCACGATTTCCTCCAAGGCAAGGGCGAGCGCATCCTGCTGGTGGAGGACCAGGAAGAAGTTCGACAGATTGCCGGTTCGGCTCTTTCTGCCAATGGTTACCGGATCTCACTTGCCGCGGACGCGAGTGCGGCCAAGCGTATTTTCCAGGAGGAGCAGGGCGATTTCGATTTGGTCTTCAGCGATGTGGTTCTGCCGGACCAATCCGGAGTCGATCTGGTGCTGGAATTGATCAACAGCAATAATGGGCTCAAGGTTCTGCTGAGCAGTGGTTACGTTGATGACAAATCGAGGCTTAGCGCCATCCATCAGCGGGGGCTTCCTTTCTTGGCCAAGCCATACGCCGTGGCTGGGCTGCTGCAAATGGTAAGAGGTGTGCTTGACGGTAGTCCACGTGATGTATCTTGAGTTGGCTTATGCCCGATTTTCTAGTAAGGGAAGGGGGGCCGTCCTCTTTCCCTTTTTTGTTTCAAAACGATATGTTGTGCTTGCTAATCGAATCGAAACGTTGACATAATGAAAAAGGTTGCAAAGGATAGGCTTGTTTTGGTAGAAATAGTAACCATTACTAAATAAATTAAAGGGAATTTCCCAAAAAGAGGGGCTTCCATTTGCGTATTACCAAACAACGGCAGCTGATTTTAGATCAACTCCGCAAGCTGACCAGCCATCCAACTGCGGATGAATTGTATCAATTGTTACGAGGGCATATGCCAAAAATCAGTCTGGGTACCGTTTATCGTAATCTTGAGATCCTCTCCGAGGAGGGATTGATCCAGAAGCTCGACATCGGGGGAACCCAGAAGCGTTTTGATGGCAATCCTCAGAATCATTACCATGTCCGTTGCCTCCAATGTGGAAGGGTGGATGATATCGATATGATGCCTCTTGGCGAATTAGAAGCAGATGCCCGTAAGCTGAGCTCGTACGACATCTTGCGCCACCGTCTTGAATTCATCGGAATCTGTCCGGACTGCGGAAGGGGATAGCCTTAGCCGCTTTTTCGAAATGAAAAAAACAGGGGACTGGACTCCCGGAAGGAGAGGTCCACTCTGGCCACAGTCCTGGCGTTTCCGGCGGCCAGTTTCTTGTAAATGAAATTTTTCGGAGGAGAATGACATGCTGAATAAAAAAACGGAAAAGGCACTTAACGCGCAAATAAATGCCGAGTTTTATTCCGCTTATCTTTATCTCGCCATGGAGGCACATTTTGCGGCAGAGGGGCTGCCGGGCTTTGCCACTTGGATGCGGATGCAGACCCAGGAAGAGATGTTTCACGCCATGAAAATGTACGATTTCGTCCATGAGCGGGGCGGGCGGGTGACACTCGACGCCGTTGCCCAGCCGCCTGCCAAATGGAAGTCACCGCTTGACGTCTTCGAGAATGTGCTGGCGCACGAGCAGAAGGTGACTGGTCTCATCAACGGACTCGTCGACTTGGCTCTCGCCGAAAAGGATCATGCCACCAATATTTTTCTTCAATGGTTTGTGAGTGAGCAGGTCGAGGAAGAGGCATCGGCCGGAGAGGTGCTGCAGAAACTCAAATTGATCGGCAAGGATGCCAACGGCTTATTCGTGCTCGACGGGGAGTTGGGCCAACGAGTGTTCACGCCACCAGCACAAGCCTAAGTGCCAGAAGCAATAGAAGAATATTCAGCCCCACAATAAGGAGGGGGGAGATTTGAAAGAAAAAAGCTTTTAATCTCGAGCTGTGAATCTCCAACCCTTATGCTGCCGATTGTCATGACTAAAAATGGCGATGAGTTTTTCGCCCTCGATAAACGTTAATGGGGAAGGATCAGAATGGAAGCTTTGCAGATTAAGGAAAACATTTACTGGGTGGGGGCTGTCGACTGGAACGTCCGCGACTTTCACGGCTATTCCACCTGGAAGGGGACGACGTATAACGCCTATCTGGTTGTCGATGACAAGATTACTCTTTTCGATACGGTGAAGGACACTCACCGGGTGGAGCTCATCCATCACCTGAACGAGGTGCTGGGCGGCGATCTGGAAAAGATCGATTATATCGTGGTCAATCATGTGGAGATGGACCATTCCGGCGCCCTGGCCGAGATGGTGGGGCGGATCAAGCCGGAGAAGGTCTTCTGTTCGCCCATGGGTCACAAGGCCCTGCTCGAGCATTTTCACCATGAAGACTGGCCGTACGAGGTGGTGAAGACCGGCGATACCTTGAAGCTCGGCCAGAAAACGGTGCACTTCATTGAAACCAGAATGCTGCATTGGCCGGACAGCATGTTCTCCTACATTCCGGAAGACAAGCTGCTGATTTCAAGCGATGCCTTCGGCCAACACTGGGCCACCTCCGAGCGGTTTGACGACCAGGTAGCAACCCCCGAGTTGATGGACCACGCTGCCAAATATTATGCCAACATCCTGCTGCTCTATTCACCTCTGGTCCAGAAGCTTCTGGCCAGCGTGCAGGAGATGGGCCTCGCCATTGACATGATCGCTCCGGATCACGGTCTCATCTGGCGGGGCGAGCCGGGTCGAATCCTTGAGGCATACGGCCGCTGGAGCCGGCAGGAGACCGATCGCAAGGCAGTGGTCATCTACGACACCATGTGGCATTCAACCGAGAAGATGGCTAGGGCCGTGGTCAGCGGCCTGGTGGCGGAAGGGGTCAGCGTGAAGCTGATGAACCTTCGGGTGAACCACCGCAGCGACATTCTCACCGAGGTGCTCGATGCGAAGGCGGTCATTTTCGGCTCACCCACCCTCAACAACAACATGATGCCGCGCATGGCGGATATCCTCACCTACCTGAAGGGGCTGCGGCCCAAGGGCAAGGTCGGCGCCGCCTTTGGCAGCTACGGCTGGAGCGGTGAAGCGGTTAAGCACATCAACGCCGTCATGGAGGAGATGGGCATAGAGCTGGTCGAGCCCGGCCTCAAAATCAAAAATGTCCCGGCCCATGACCGGTTGCGAGAATGCGTGGAGCTGGGCCGTGAGATCGGCAAGTCGGTCAATTCGGCGGCAACGGCTTAAAATTGTGAGCTTCCGGCACCGCGTTCTTGACCTGCTTCGGGGGGACGACCTCGATCATATCCTTTCCGAGCTTCGGCAATTGCCGCCGCAAAAGCTTCTGAAGCCGCTCTTTTCCGGGATCTGCAGCCCTGATGAGAAAGTAAAATGGCACGCTGGCCTGAACGACGAATCGGGCGGCATCGGCTGGGGGGTTCCGGAGGCGATGGGCGAGGTGCTGGCAACGCATGCCGGCCTGGCCGAAGAGTATGCCCACATCCTTGTCGCCTTCATGCGGGAGGACGGCTTTTACCTCGAACACGAGCCCTTGCAGCGCGGCCTTATGTCGGGCCTGGGACGGCTGGCCCAGGCTCGACCCAATCTTCTCCGCCAGAAAGGCGCCCACGTTTACCTTTTGCCTTACCTCCATTCCCCCGACCCCGGGGTACGGGGGCTTGCCGCCCGCGTTTTAGGCCTGTTGCAGGCTGAAGAGGCGGCGCCTGGCTTGAAGACGCTTTTGGCTGACTCCGCCTCGGTCCGCATTTATGAGGACCGAAAATGGAAAGTCGCCACTGTGGGCGAACTCGCCCGTCAGGCCCTCGTAGCTGTGGCCGTTAGCTGATCGGCTCTCTTGTTCATCCTTCCATAGGTTTACCCAAAAATTCCCTTGACAATGGATTGCTCATTTAGATATAAGACAAATTAAATCTTATTTATCCTATTTTGGAGCCAGTATGCGTTTAACAAGAGCCGGAGAATATGCAGTTCGCTGCGTACTTTACTTGTCCCGTCAGGGGGAGGGAGTACTGGTGAGCAGACAGGAGGTGGCGACCGCTACCGACACCCCGACCCATTTTCTCGCCAAGATCGCCCAGCAGCTGGCCAAGGCGGGGATCATCGAAATCGTGCAGGGCGCCAAGGGCGGGTACCGGCTGCTGCGGCCGCCTACTGCTATCACCCTTCTTGAAGTCATTGAAACCATCATCGGCGAAATTTTCCTCAACGACTGCATAGCCCGCCCTTCATCCTGCCGGAACAGCCTCGCCTGCACGGTGCACCGGGTCTGGCTCAAGGCGCGGGAACAGCTGCGGGCTACTTTGGCTTCAGTGAATTTCGCCGACCTGTTGGCTGAAGAGTGCTGCTGCCTCAATCCGCTTTTAAATCCAGCGCTCTTGAATTCAGTAGATGATAAGTGCGAGGATAATATAGAAAAAATTAATCCCAGAGGAAGGCAGAGGTGAGAGAGTTTCTCAAAGGCGTCATCCCTTTTTACCTCGAAGGGTTCCGGGGAAAGCGGTTGGGGCGCGTCCTATGGAAGATTGTCCTGCTGAAGCTCTTTATTCTGTTCGCGGTTCTCAAGCCTTTCTTCTTTCCCAATGTACTGGAAACCAATTTCGCTAGTGATGCCGAGCGAGCCAATCATGTACTCGCCCTGCTTGCTGGCGGTGAAGAAATGCAGAACGAAACTGAGCGGTCCTTCGCTCTCCAACCGGAGCAGCCGCGTACCGAAGACCGGCAGGCAGCCAGTCACCATTCGGAAACGACAAGGAGGTAAGGGATGCTTGAACATCTGACCACAGTGGACTGGGCGAGGGCACAATTCGCCATGACCGCCATGTTCCATTGGCTCTTCGTACCATTGACTCTGGGGCTCTCTTTTCTGGTGGCCTTTTTCGAGACCATCTACTTCAAGACCGGCAACGAAGAGTGGAGAAGATTGACGAAGTTCTGGATGAAGCTCTTCGCCATCAACTTCGCCATTGGCATTGCCACCGGCATCATTCTCGAATTTGAATTCGGAACCAACTGGGCCAACTATTCCTGGATGGTGGGGGACATCTTCGGGGCACCGCTGGCCGTGGAAGGGATCTTCGCCTTTTTTATCGAGGCGACCTTCTTTGCGGTGATGTTTTTCGGATGGAGCCGAGTCTCCAAGGGTTTTCATCTTTTCTCCACCTGGATGGTGGCTTTCGGCTCCAACCTTTCCGCCCTTTGGATTTTGGTGGCCAACGGCTGGATGCAGTTCCCTACCGGCATGGCTTTCAACCCTGATAACGCTAGGTTCGAGATGCAGAACATTTGGAAAGTGATCTTCTCGCCGGTGGCCATCAGCAAATTCACTCACGCCACCAGCAGCGGCTTTCAGTTGGCCGCTCTTTTTGTGATCGGTGTTTCGGCCTGGTTTCTGCTTCGGGGACGCCATCAGAAGATGGCCAGACGCAGCATTGTGGTGGCCGCTGTCTTCGGCTTGCTTGCTTCGGCCTTCATCATCTTCAACGGTGATGAAGCGGCATATACGGTTGCACATAAGCAGCCCATGAAGCTTGCAGCCATGGAAGGCCTTTACCGAGGAACGCAAGGGGCACCCATCGTCGCCTTTGGGTTGGTAAACGGCCTCAAGGAACCGGGCGATGGCCGGGATCCGTTTCTGGCGGCGGTTAAGATTCCCGGGCTGCTTTCCCTTCTGGCCAACCGGGCCTCAGACAGTTACGTGCCGGGAATCGACGATCTGGTTTTCGGCAACCCGGAGCACAACATCCCCAGCGTGGAACAACGCATTGCCAAAGGTAAACTCGCCTTGGCCGGACTGGCCCATTACAAGTTCGCCCGAAAGAGCGGTGATCAAGCCGGTGCCGCCACCGCCCTTGCTTCCTTTAACCAGTATAAGGATGACCTCGGCTACGGCCACCTGCACGACCCGAAAGACGCCGCTCCGCCGGTGGCCCCGGTCTTTTACAGCTTCCACGTTATGGTGGTTTTAGGCACCTTCTTTCCCATCCTGTTTTTGATCGTGCTGGTATACGCTATCAAGGGAACGATTGCAGACAAACGCGGCTTGCTCAATTTGAGCGTTTTTTCCATCTTACTAGGGTATGTGGCCTGCCAGGCGGGCTGGATAGTTGCCGAAATGGGACGGCAGCCTTGGGCCATACAGGGCCTTCTGCCGGTCAATGTGGCCCGCACCGATCTGGCTGCCGGCAACGTGAAGACCACTTTCTTCATCTTTCTGTTCCTGTTCACGACCCTGCTGGTGGCGGAAATCCGCATCATGCTCCAACAGATCAATATTGGACCCGAGGAGGCGTAATCCATGATAGGCAAACTCGATCTCGCGACGTTACAACAGATCTGGTGGCTGATCGCCTCGGTCGTCGGCTCGCTCTTTCTGTTCCTCACTTTTGTCCAGGGCGGTCAAACCCTGCTGTTCACCACGGCCCGTTCGGTCGAGGAAAAGGCTCTGATTATCAACTCTTTGGGCCGCAAATGGGAAATCACCTTCACGACCCTGGTACTGTTCGGCGGGGCTCTTTTTGCTGCGTTTCCGCTCTTCTACGCCACCAGCTTCGGCGGCGCCTATTGGGTATGGATGCTCATCCTTTTCACCTTCGTGCTCCAGGCGGTGAGCTATGAATACCGCGGCAAGCCCGGCAACCTGCTGGGAGCCCGCACCTATGAAATCTTTCTGCTGGTCAACGGCAGCATCGGGCTGCTGCTCATCGGCGCGGCCGTCGGGACATTTTTCACCGGCTCTCAATTCAGTCTCAACAACTTCAACTGGGTGACTTGGCAGACGCCTTATCACGGGTTGGAGGCGGCTTTCAATCCTTTCAGCCTGGCGCTCGGGGTCTTTCTGATCTTTCTGGCCCGGGCATTGGGGGCCATGTACCTGGTAAATAACGTCGACCATGAGCAGTTGGACCGGCATGCCCGCAAGGCAGCCTGGCTCAATTTCCTCTGGTCGCTGCCCTTCCTGCTGATTGTGCTCGGCGGGCTGGTCTTCATGCAAGGTTATGCCGTGGACCCCGAAACCGGCCGGGTCTTTTTGGAAAAGGGCAAGTATCTTCACAACCTGATCGCCATGCCCCTAGTGGCCCTTCTGCTGGTGGCCGGTCTCGGGGCAGTAATCTACGGCGTGGCTGCCACCCGCTTCCTAGGACGCAGCAACGGCATCTGGTTCGGGGGAATCGGCACCGTGCTGGTAGGGCTTTCGATCTTCCTGACCGCTGGCTACCACAATACGGCCTTTTACCCCTCGGCCTATGACCTCCAGGCAAGCCTCACTATCCACAACGCCTCGAGCAGCCATTATACGCTGACCGCCATGACTTATGTGGCCCTGGCGGTGCCTTTTGTGCTTGCTTATATCGCCTACGTCTGGAAGCAGATGGATTCCCGGAAGCTCTCTTTGGCCGAGCTGACCGGCGAGGATGCCAATGACATGTATTAGAATGATCGTTCAGCCATCAGCACGGCAATTTCTCCACCATGATTCAAGCCCGAGCTGACTTTGTCGCCGTTGCTGCTGGAAGCTTATTTATTAAGGAGGTGCTTCAATGATTGCAGTTCTTCTGATCAGTTGGGTGGCCCTGGTCGCGATTTCCTTCCAGGCATCGGTCATGGCCCTGAAAAAGGCGGAATTGTTCTAGTAAAGCGCAAAGAGCGGTCTTGGGCAGCCCCCTCAAAGGAAGGGGTCGCCGTATGCATGGGGTTGCGTGGCCGATCTGAAACGGCACCTTTTTCCGAAAAAAGAACTTGAAGTTATGGTTGTCATAGATTTGCGCAGCGCGACTGGTGGCTATAGCCGCACGCAGTCGTTGTACGAAGATATGGTGGCTGTGAACATCGACCTATTCCAATAGGCTGAACTCCTGAAGCACTGTCGCCAGGTGGTCATGAATGCGGCCATTAGTGGCCAGCAGCTCTGGCACGAAGGGGGAAAAGGGGCGGCCCCGGAAGTCGGTGATTCTGCCCCCCGCTTCTTCAAGCAGTAGTAACCCGGCTGCCGTGTCCCAAGGCTTGAGCTTGATTTCCCAGAAGCCGTCCAGTCGGCCGCAGGCCACGTAGGCGAGGTCAAGGGCCGCGGCCCCGGCCCGGCGCACGCCTTGCGCCCTGGTCAGGACCGCGCGAAGGGCTGCCACTACTGGCTCGGGTTGCGTTTGCACGTCATAGGGAAAGCCGGTGGCCAACAGCGCTTGGTCGAGCTCGTCAGCAGCCGAGACTCGGAGCCGCTTGCTGTTCAGCCAGGCGCCGCCTCCCCGGGTGGCGCAGAATAACTCGTCCTGCAGGGGGAGATAGATGACCGCCACCTGGCTGATGCCGTCCATGAAGCAGCCGATGGAGGTGCCGAACCAGGGGAAACCGTGAGCGAAATTGGTAGTGCCATCCAGGGGATCGATGATCCAGGTCGGCCCGGCAGGCGCTCTCTGGTATGAATTGCTCGATTCCTCAGCCAGAACGGCAATCTCCGGGCGCTCTTTGCCCAAGATGGTGATGATCTCCTGCTCGGCGGCGGTATCGGCCTCAGTGACCAGATCAATTCGGCCCTTGTGCTCAATCCGGTGCGGCTGGTCGTACCGGGCGCGGATCACGGCGCCTGCCGCCAGTGCGGCCCGGACCGCCGATTCCAGGATCATGGCCAGCTCCGGTGGACTGGCCACGGCACAGTCTGCGCAACGCTTCATCCTTTCTCCTTCCTTCTGTGAGATCGGTCAATTCCTGCCGGTACCCTACTCGGTACGGCCTAGGAAGGGCAAAGGAAATATGGACAACGGTTCAGCGGAGAATCTCGCCCCGGGCGCTGATGACGACTTCTTCGAAGGGAATGGGGTTGCCCGCCCGCTCCAAGGCCTTGTCGACAATGGCCCGAAGGGAGGCGCAACAGGGCACTTCCATTCTGGCGATGGTAATGCTCTTGATGCCTGCAGTTGAAAAAATTTCAGTGAACTTGTGAATGTAGGCCTCGGCATCGTCGAATTTGGGGCAGCCCACCATTACCACCCGGTCCCGCAACAGATCCTGATGAAATCGGGGATAGGCGACCGGAGTGCAGTCCGCCGCCACCAGCAGGTCTGCTCCTTTCAAGAAAGGGGCGGAGGGAGGCACCAGTCGGATTTGTACCGGCCAATGGGTGAGCAAGGAGCCGGCGGCGCCGGTGGCTACGACCGGCCGGTTGGCCGCGGCACAAGGCGAAGAAGCCGGCTGGAAGCTTTGGAGCTGGGCAGAAGGACAGCCTCGGCCACTCGTTTGTTGAAAAGCGGCATGAGCCTCTTTTTTGTGCTGCAGCAGCTCTTCTACCGCCTCTTCGTCGAAATCATCGGCTTGGCGTTCGATGACCCGGAGGGCGCCGGTGGGGCAGTCACCCAAACAGGCTCCAAGACCGTCGCAATATCTCTCAGCGATCAACCGGGCCATGCCGTTCACAATTTCCAACGCCCCTTCGGCACAGGAAGGCACGCACTGGCCGCAGCCGTTGCACAGGTCTTCATTGATTTCAATGATTTTTCTCGTGACTTTCATGGGATTCTCCTTGGCAACTACCCGGTCATCCATTCTATTGTTCTATTTGTTTTTGCCGATCTCTAAACCCTGAAGACTGATCGCTTGTCCTTACTGCAGGAGCACCCGGGCGGCGAGCCGGCGTCCACTCTCGGTAAGGAAAGAGCGTTCGATGATCCTTTCCAGGTGGTCACGCGGGCTCGGTTTCTCCGCCTGCTTCTCCTCAAGGTTGACGATGAGATCGGCATCGTACAGTACCTTGAAATTCATGGTCTCTTCTGGCCGGGGCGTATGGTGATGGCCAATGATGTCGCATACTTCCTCAATCAGCTCCTGCTCGGCGCCGAGTCCGGTGAGGATTTCTCTCGCCACCGGCGGCCCCTCCCGGTGCTGGTGGGGCGGGGCGGAGCTGCTGAATTTCCGCTCCGCCTCCTTGATGCCGATATCGTGAAGATAGCTCGCGATGAGGATTACTGGGGCGTTGCCCCCTTCGCCCCTGTTGATTTCCTCGGCATAGCGGGTCACTCGGGTGGCGTGGCCGATGCGCCGGAAATCGGAGCCGAAGTAGCGCTTCATCGCCACGGCCACCTGATCCTTGAGAGCCTGTTTTTCAACCTTGCGGCCAGGGACGGCGCCCAGACACTGTTCGGCATAGGGGCAGTATGCGGCGCAGCCGAAATCGAGCCGTGGGTTAGCCATTCGGTGACCGCACCGGCGGCACACTCGGTTGGATTCGTCCTTGAAGAATTCGATCGGCTCCCCGCACTGAGCACAGGGTGCTTCGAAAATGGCCTCGCCGTCCCAATAGCGGCTGTCTTGGCCGGGGCATTTCATGGTGTCCCTCTGCTAGTTGATTTTGGAAGGGAGCAGGATGTCCCGCTCCCTCATGTTTTAGGCGGCTGCCTTTTCGCCGAGAATGGCCTGCAGGTCTTCGTCCGGAGTGGTAATCGGCTTGATGTTGAAGTTCTTCACCAGCACATCGAGGACGTTGGAGGTGACGAAAGCCGGTAGGCTTGGCCCCAGACGGATGTCCTGGACCCCTAAGTAGAGCAAGGTAAGGAGAATGGCCACCGCCTTCTGCTCGTACCAGGAGAGGACCATGGACAGAGGCAGATCGTTCACGCCGCAATCGAAGGCCTTAGCCAGGGCCACCGCGATCTGGATCGCGGAGTAAGCATCATTACACTGGCCGATATCGAGCAGCCGCGGAATCCCTCCGATGGCGCCGAGTTTCTTGTCGAAGAAGCGAAACTTGCCGCAGGCGAGAGTCAGAACCACACAGTCGGCGGGCACCTTCTCCACGAACTCGGTGTAATAGTTGCGACCCGGTTTGGCACCGTCGCAGCCCGCCACCAGGAAAAAATGGCGGATGTCCTTATTCTTTACCGCCTCGATGACCTTGTCGGCAACGCCAAGGACTGCGTTCCGGGCAAAGCCCACCATGACCGAGCCCTTGTCGATGCCCTCGGTGAACCCCTCCATGGCTAGGGCCTTGTCCAAGGCCGGCGTAAAATCTTTGTCGGCAATATGAGGAACACCAGGCCATCCCACCAGTCCGGTGGTGAAGATGTTGTCCGCATATGTTTCTTTGGGCTTCTGCAGACAATTGGTGGTCATGACGATGGCGCCGGGGAACTCGGCGAACTCTTTCTGCTGGTTCTGCCAGGCGGTCCCGTAGTGACCGAAGAAATGAGCATATTTTTTGAGCGCCGGATAGCCGTGGGTAGGCAGCATCTCACCATGGGTGTACACATAGATGCCTTTTCCCTCAGTCTGCTGGAGGATCATCTCCAGGTCCTTCAGGTCGTGGCCGGAGACAAGCAGGGCCTTGCCCTTCTTGGCGCCGAGCGGCACCTCAGTAGGCACCGGGTGGCCGTAGGTGCCTGTATTGCCGGCATCGAGCAGCTCCATGGCCCGCAGATTGATCTCGCCGCATTTGAGCACCAGTCCGATCCAATCCTGGAGCTCGATATCCTTGCGGAGGATACGGGCTAGCGCTTCGTGCATGAAGGCATAGACCGCATCATCTTCCTGCCTCAGGATGGAGGCGTGATCAGCATAAGCGGCCACCCCCTTAATGCCGAAAAGCAGGATGTCCTTGAGTGACTGGATATCCGGGTTCTCGTCCGGTTCTTGGAGGGCCGCAGCTTCTCCCTGTTTGACCAGGTCGGCCGCAGTAGAGGCCGGGGTGAAATCGGCGGCCGGATGGCTGAACTCGAGGCTGCCGCCAGCCCCGACGATTTTTTCTTGCAGCCGGTCACGGAGCTCCGCTGTCCTTTGGATAAGGCGCACGAAGCGGTCTGGGTCGAAATCGACATTGGTGAGGGTAGAGAACATGGCCTGGCTGGTGAAGCGGTTGACCTCGGGGTCGACCACGCCGACCTCGCGACCGGCCACCGCGTACAGGGACAGCCCCTTCAGGGCATAGACAAGCAGGTCTTGCAGCGCCGCTACATCGGGCTGTTTGCCGCAGATTCCGATCACGGTGCATCCCTCGCCTTTGGCCGCTTGCTCGCACTGATAACAAAACATGGTTCGCTCCTTTGTTTCTATGGTGATGGTTTGCTTTTTCCTGCGTCCTATGGGCTCAGGATAGCAAGCCGGCACCAGGCGGGCGTTGACTTAGATCAAGGGGAGCGATTTTTT
>JARRJE010000030.1:21422-24508 GCA_037379765.1 Deltaproteobacteria bacterium | reverse complement strand
TCTTTGCGCGATCGCTCCGCTCGCTCAACCGGCTATAGAGGGCAGTCGCGTTTGCGCAAATCTACGTCTTTGTTTCTTCCTTATTCTTTTTGCTGAAGATGACTGCTGAAGGCTTTTTCAGTAAAGGATCTTATCCGGCAGCTTCTCCCATTCGGCAAAAACAGCAAGCGCAGCCTCCCGGTGTGACTGTTCCATGGGCAGTGCCCCGATACCGGGTGGCAGGCATACTTCCTTATAGATGAAGGCGTCGGCAAAACCGATTTTTTCTGCATCTTCCCGGCCGGCGGCGTATACGATCTTCTCAATGCCGGCCCAATAACAGGCGGCCAGACACATAGGGCAAGGTTCGCAAGAGGCATAGAGAGTGCAGCCTGCGAGCCGGAAATCGCCTTGTCGGCGGCAGGCATCTCGGATGGCAACGATCTCGGCATGGGCGGTGGGGTCGTTGCAAGAAGTGACTTGATTCCACCCCCGAGCCAGGATTTTATCACCCCGGACGATCAACGCCCCGAAGGGCCCTCCTTCCTTTAAGAGCATCTTCTCCTGGGAAAGCTGGATGACTTGTTCCACGAAATCGTTTTGTATCATTGTTGTCTTACCATTTTTGAATAAAGATTGTTCAATCTACCGCAGGCGAGCACTCGTGCGTAGAAAAAAATCCCCTATTCATTCCATGGAGAACAAGTGTCGAGTGTCAACACTTTTTACACAAATAGGAAGATTTTTGATTTAACGTTGCTTTTTTATTGACAGTTTTTTGTAATAGTGATTAGGTGATGGCCTGAAGGAAGATGAAACAGCGTTGTCACGTTCAATCTTGGTTCATCCCCATTCAACGAAGGAGGAAGTATGAAGAAAGCAATTGCCGGGATAGGGATTTTCGCTTCTTTTGTGATCGCTGGCGCAGCTTTTGCTGGTCAAGCCGCCGATAATACCGGTTGCGGGCTCGGAACCGTTCTTTGGGGCGACAAGGCCGACAACTCGGTCATCTCCCAATCATTCCAGGCAACGACCAATGGCACATTCGGCAACCAGACCTTCGGGATCACCTCCGGCACCCTCGGTTGTAATCAGCCGGCCAATATCGCCGCTAATGAGCGGCTGATGGAATTTGCCGCTGCCAACCTGGACAATCTGGCGAAAGATATCGCCCAGGGGCAAGGGGAATCTCTTTCCACCTTAGCAGAATTGTTGGAAGTTCCTGCGAAGAATCGGGCCGCTTTCAATTCCACTCTTCAGCAGAATTTTGATTATATCTTCACCTCCGGCGACACCAATGCGACCCAGGTTGTCGAAAGGATCGTCACCGTTTCAAGTTGATGATCCCCGATCACCCTGACGGCATCGACCCAGGGACGAGGCGCGGAATTTTCCTTCCGTGCCTCGTTTTTTTATGGGTCCTGGCATTTGAATGGATGTTGGTCCCGGCATGGTGCAGAGGCAAAGAAAATACCTATGCCGCGGAGCTGGTCGCCCGTGCGGAGAACCAGCGGCTTTACGAGCAGAGGTACTGGCGGATCCTTCTTCATTGCCAAAAAGGGCTTCTGGGGACGAGCGAAAGTCTGATCGATGACCCCAGCTTCTTTCTGGCATCAGACGGCAAGAACAATCCGGAAGCAGAGCTCATCGCCACCATTCGTTCCTTCTTCGAGCAACCCACGGAAGCCTTTGCCAAGGTGCAACCTCGATCCGCGGTTCTCATCTTTCCCGGATCCTATCTTAACAGTCCCGCCTCCATGTTCGGCCATACCCTTCTTAACATCGAGGGCCCTTACAAGAGCAAGCTGCTTTCCTATGCCGTAAATTATTCCGCTAAAACCAATGAGACCAGTGGGTTGACTTATGCGGTGAAAGGAATTTTCGGCTTGTATCGGGGCTATTTTTCGATTTTGCCTTATTATGCCAAGGTGAAGGAATACAGCGATCTGGACCGGCGGGATATTTGGGAGTACAAGCTCAATCTCGATCCAGAAGAAGTGGCCCGCATGTTCCTTCACATCTGGGAGTTGCGGGATGTTTACTCAGATTATTTTTTCTTCGATGAGAACTGTTCCTACAATCTCTTATTTCTCCTGGAAGCGGCCAGGCCTTCCCTCCACCTGACCAGTCAATGCCGGCCGTGGGTGATTCCCATTGATACGGTGAGGATTATCGACAGAGCCGGTTTGATCGATGACGCTATTTATCGGCCTTCGAAAGCGACCCGCATAGAGCATATCGTCTCCCAAATGACGCCTCGGGAAAAGGATATTGCTCAACGGCTGCTCGCCGGGGAATTGACTCCCTGGCAAGTCCTTTCGGCCGATGTGACGACCGATGGACGCATCAGAATTCTGGATTTGGCCACCGAAGAGATCGAATATCGGTACTACCGGAAAGAACTGGACCAAACCGAGTACCGGGGGAAATACCTGGCCCTGCTAACTGCCCGCAGCAAGCTTGGCCGGCCCTCTAGGGAAACTGAAATTCCGGTGCCCTTGCGCCCCGACCGCGGGCACGGTTCGAACCGCTTGGAAATAGCCGCCGGATTATGGAAAGGGGATTTCTTCCAAGAAATCAGAATTCGACCGGCCTACCACCATCTCATGGATCCGGAATGGGGGTATTTGGCCGGCTCCCAGATCGATTTCTGCGACCTGGCATTGCGTGCTTACCCCGGCCGGAGCCAAGTAGAGCTTTATGCCCTGGATCTCATCGATATCGTATCACTTTCTTCCAGAAATCGATTTCTCAAGCCAATTTCCTGGAAGGTGTCCACCGGGTTTCAGCAGGCCAACTTCCCGGACGGGCAAGACCATCTCATCTATCGATTCAATCCCGGAGGCGGCTTTGCAATGGGAAACAAGCGGCGGCTTTTCTACCTCCTCTTTGAGACGGAATTGCGGCTCGGGGGCCGTTATCGGGATGACTTCGCTTTCGGGGCTGGCGGCTCTCTGGGAGTGATCGCCAAATTGACCCGACGTTGGAAAGCGGCTGTCGGATTGCGGGGAATCGACTTCAAGCTTGGCGACGATTTCGGCAAGGTCGAAATTTTTCTCAATCAGAGTATCGCCATCAATTCCAGACAGAGCGTCTCCTTGAATGTG
>JARRJE010000030.1:4766-21396 GCA_037379765.1 Deltaproteobacteria bacterium | reverse complement strand
CTTCCCTCCATCCTGTTTCAGAATAATCCTTCCGACTCGGAAAATGACGGAGTCAATTCGGGATGGAAATTTTGATTGAGATCATCCTACCCTCAATATTTTCTGGGTGGCAACCCTGGCGCCTTTGCAGTACCTTTGGGCGAAAATATCAACAACGGAGACAACCCATATGACCTCGTTGCTGGTGCTCGCCGCCTACCTGATCGGCTCGATTCCATTCGGACTCCTGCTCGGCAAGGTTGCCGGCATGGATGTCCGTCGCGAGGGCAGCGGCAATATTGGCGCCACCAATGTGACCCGCCTGGCAGGGAAAAAGTTGGGGGTGCTCACCCTCCTGCTCGATGCCGGCAAGGCCCTGGCCCCGGTCTTGGCTGCCTCCTGGCTGCTTGCCGGCAGGCCGGACCGTGATCTGTGGGTTACCCTGTGCGCCGCCGCCGCCTTTCTGGGGCATCTTTATCCAGTTTATTTGGGCTTTCGCGGCGGCAAGGGGGTGGCCACTGCCCTTGGCATTTTCCTCTATCTGGAGCCGCTGGCGGCCCTCGGGGCCACAGTGATTTTTATCGGGGTAGTTTACAATTGGGGGTATGTCTCTCTGGGTTCCCTTACCGCCGCCCTGCTGTTGCCCGGACTGATCTGGCTGATTTCCGCTTCAATGAGTCATGCCCTGCTGGCGGCTGTGATCGCTGTGTTTATCTGGCTGAAGCACCGGGAGAATATCGTGCGTCTTATGCATCAGGAAGAGAAGAGCTGGCGTAAGTGACCACAGGCCCTGCATTTTCGCACAAGCACTCCTGCCCGCATAGGTTGCTATACCGGCTAGTCGCACTTGCGCAAATCTGCGGCTCCCGGTGATTACTTCCAATTTTGATGATTTCGCATGCACAATCTTAAAAGACGGGGATGAATAACTTACAGGATGGTCTGTCGGAATCAGATTTTTGTGATTTCGACAATTTCCCCCTTCGTCATGAGTATGCGGTGCGAACTCGTGGCAGAATAATTGATAAAACATCATACGAAAGCATGAGGCGATGTGAAAACGGACGGAAAATTGAGCAAGCAGCAGTGGCAGAAGATCATTGCCGCCGCGCGGGCCCTCGGCCTCGGAGAGCGGGCCAGCTTGGAAGAGATCAAAAAGGCCTACCGGCGACTCTCCAAGCAGCATCATCCCGACTTGGCCGCGGATCCCGAGAGCGCCGGCCGCAAAATGCACGAGTTGACCGAAGCCTATCAAAGACTGCTCGACTACGGGTGCGGATACCGGCTGCCCCTGGCGCCGGATGAAAACGAGATCCTGGACGACGAGGAGTGGTGGATGAATCGCTTCGGGCAAGATCCCTTGTGGGGCAAGGGCTAAAGGGGCAAAACGAGAGGCTGAAGGCAAAAGCCCCTGCCTAAGACTCGTTCAAGCAAAGCTCTCCGCAAGCAGCCATTTATCGGCTGCTTGCGGGACATCTCCTTTAACTTCCAAATCTTCCCAGCAACTGTTCATTGCGGGTGATCTTGGCCCCGGTCTTAAGGTTTGTGAGCCAGCTGGTGAGAAGAGCCATCTGATCCTGCTGCATTAGTCTTTTTTTCAGTTCATCCTTCTTGGCCGCAAACAGCTCCTTTGAGGGTTCACGCGATCCCTTGAACCGAAGGACATAAAAGGTGCTGCCGCTGTTTACCACTTCTTTCGGATACGGTTGAGCGGCACTGAGTGCCAATCCTTCCTGGAGCACTTGAGGCGGCAAATCGGCGCCTGTTGACTGCTGGCGGGAAAAGAACCCGGTTTCCTTGACCTTCAGATCGAGGCCTTTGGCTTTGGCCTCCAAGTCAGCTCCGGACTTGACCTCGGCCAGCAGGTTTTGGGCGGTTTCTCTGGCCAATCTCTCGGCCTGGGAAGCAATGAAATCCTTCTGCACCTTGTCCCTCACCTGGGCGAGAGGCGGCACTTCCGGTTTCTTCATCCCTTCAATGAAGATGATGGCACAACTGTTCTGCCCGGTAAGAAGCGAGCTCAATTCACCTGTGCGCAGCTTGAAGGCCGCCTCCAGGAAGGCCTTATTCTCCGCGAACTCTGCGGGCGGCGACTGGCGAGAGAAATAATCGGTTTCCTTGATGGCGATGCTATGCTGCTTGGCGTACTTTTCCAGGCTGCCGGATAGGATGATCTGTTCGTAAGCCTTGTTAGCCTTCTGCAGGGCCAGTTTCTTGGCTTCCTGCTGACGCAGCTTGGCCTCGATGCTTTTTTTCACCTTGGCTAGAGGAGTGGTCTGGGCCGGGCGAATATCTTCCAGTTTGATAATATGGAAGCCGAAGCGAGTCTTGACGATATCACTGATCTGTCCCTTGGCCAGACTGAAGGCGGCTTTTTCGAAAGGCGTCACCATCTGTCCCCGGCTGAAGAAGCCAAGGTCGCCGCCATTTGTGGCGGACCCGTCTTCGGAATACTCTTTAGCCAGTTTGGCGAAGTCCTCGCCCTTCCGCGCCCGTGCTAGAATTTTTTCGATTTTCTGGCGCTTGCGGGCCAGCACCTCCGAAGAATCGCTCTGGGAGGTTTTGATCAGGATATGGCGGGCCCGGCGTTTCTCCGGCGTCCGGTACTTGTCGATGTTTCTTTGATAATAGGCTTCGATCGCCGCTTCCTTTACTTTCTGCTCACTCTGTTCCGTATAGGGAAAAGAGACATATTTCACTTTCACCTGCGGCTCGGTTCGATAGTTGTTTTGGTTCTTCTTGAAAAAAGCAGTGAGGTCTTTTTCGGCGACCTTTACCTTGCCTGCGAAAGCATCTGCATGTAGAGCGGCGTATTGCAGGTTGATTTCGCCATAGTCGTACGCGAACCGCTCTTTGAGCTCCTGCGGGGAAACCCGGACGAACCCGCTGAGCAGGGTTAAGACCTTTTGGCGTAACAGATCGGAGCGGACGCCTGCCTCGAAATCGCTCACGCTTAAGCGATTAGCGTTCAACACCCGCTGGTAGCGCTTCATATCGAAACCGGTGCTGGTGCGGAACACGTCCATCTTTTGGATGGACCGGCGAACCTCCTCATTGCTCACCGTCAGACCCATTTTGTGGGCGCCCTGGCGAATCAGTTCCTGCTCGATGAGTTGCTCGAGAGCCTGATCCTTGAGCCCCAGATTTTTGAGCAGATTTGGGGGCAGCTTGCCGCCGAAGCGTTCCCGATACTTGTCGACCATCTGGTCGTAAGTTTTCTGGAAGGCCTGCGTCGGAATGCTCTGGCCATTCACGGTAGCGATGGTCGATGGACCGCCCCCGTTGCCGAAATTGGTACCCCAGAAGATAAAGACAATGACGATGATGAGGATAGCTGCCTGGATGTAAGGGGACTGTGCCTGTTTCCGCAAAAATTCCAACTTGAGGGTTACTGCTCCTTAACAGGTCAAAAAAACGGCGTTGCCGGAGGGGTAGCGCCGGGCTCTTCCGATGGTTGCTCAAGGGTCCTATTTTGTCCGTTCCGGATTCTTTTTTCAACCTGAATCCGTGAACATTCGTTCGCGCATGGGATACGGGAAAACCTTTGTTTCATTATAGATAGCTATATCAGATACTTGTCTGCGAAAAAACAGATGGTGAGGCAGAGCAACTTACACCGTGGCCAGGCTGTGACCCGTACCGATGTTGACGGTCAAGGGCACGGCCAGCTCGATCGCTTCTTCCATGGATTTCCGGACCAAATCAGTGGCCGGCTCCACCTCAGCGGCCGGCACCTCCAGGATCAATTCGTCATGAATTTGCAGCAGAAGCCGTGATTTGAGTCCCTGCCGCTGCAGCTGTTCATCCACCCGAAGCATGGCCAATTTGATGATATCGGCAGCCGTTCCCTGAATCGGGGTATTAATGGCGGTGCGCTCGGCGAATTCCCTGCGGACCCGGTTCGGGCTCTTGATGTCCGGGAGGGGGCGGCGGCGGTGGAAAAGGGTGGTCACGAATCCTTCTTCCTGAGCCTGACGAACGATCTCCTCCATGAAGCGTCTGACACCGGCGAACAGCTCGAAATAGCGTTCGATGAAAGTCTTGGCCTCCTTGCGGCTAATGTTGAGCTGGCTCGCCAGGCCGAAGGCGCTCATCCCGTAAATGATGCCGAAGTTGATGGTCTTGGCCACCCGCCTCATTTCTGGAGTAATCAGCATCGGATTGACCCGGAAGATTTCGGCCGCAGTCTGGCTATGGATGTCCTCCCCCGCCTTGAAGGCGGTGATGAGTGCTTCATCCCTGGAATAATGGGCGAGCACCCGCAAGTCGATCTGGGAGTAGTCGGCGGCCAGGAAGAGGTGCCCAGGCTCGGGAATGAAGGCCTCCCGGATGCGTTGTCCTTCCGATGTGCGAACGGGAATGTTCTGGAGATTGGGCTCGCTGCTGCTCAGGCGGCCGGTGGCGGTGACCGTCTGGTTGAAGGAAGTGTGCACCCGCCCGCTTCGGGCATCGACAAGGGTGGCGAGCTTGTCCACATATGTGGATTTGAGCTTGCTCAGGTTGCGGTGGGCAATGATCGTCGCCGGCAGATCGTGGTATAGGCAGAGCTGCTCGAGCACTTTGAAATCCGTGGAATAGCCGGTCTTGGTCTTTCGTCCCTGGGGCAGTTTGAGCTTTTCGAAAAGGATTACCCCAAGTTGCCGAGGTGAATTGATGTTGAACTCCTCGCCGGCCTGGCGAAAAATTTCTTCTTCGAGTCGCTGCAGCTGCTCGCTGAATTCAGCGGACATGGCCTGGAGGACCTCCGGGTCCACCTTGACGCCGTCCCGCTCCATGCGGGCAAGTACCGGCAAAAGCGGCATCTCTAGATCGGTGAACAGTTCCCACAGATCGAGGGTCTCCAGCCGGGGGCGGAACTGCTGCCAGAGAAGAAAAGTGGCGAGCACGTCCTCGCAGGCATAATCTTTGGCCTTCTCAATTTGAACATAGGAGAAGGGATCTTCCCGCTTGTCCTTGTTGGTCACCTCGGCAAAGGTGGTGAGCCGCCGCTGGAGAAACTCCTCGCTGAGGCTGTCGAGCCCGTGAGTGCGGCGCGAGGGATCGAGCAGATAAGAAGCGATCATCGTGTCCCACAGGGGAGCGGCCAGCTGGATGCCTTGGTTGCTAAGAACATGGTAGTCGAACTTGAGATTGTGCCCCACCTTGGGAAGCTCCCCGTCCTCGAGTAAGGGGCGCAGGGCGGTGAGGGCGCAAGCACTGGTGATTTGGCCGCCGCACCGGCTGTCGTCATCCTCTTTATGCCGAAGCGGAATGTAGAACGCCTCCTGGTCATCGATGCCGAGGGCGAGTCCCACCAAATCCGCGGTGAGCGGGTTAAGGGAGGTGGTCTCGGTATCGAGAACCAGAAAGGGGGCCGCACGGAGCCGGGGGAGCAAAGCCTGCAGCTTCTCTTCGGTGTCTACCAGCCGAAAGCCGTCCTGGCAAAGGGGCTGGGCCGGCACCTCGACCTTGAGCAGGCGGGAGAATTCAAGAAATGTGAAAAGTTCCCTGAGTTTGTCGGTGTCCGGTTTAGGGAGCTCGTAGGCCTTCAGCTCCGTGGGTACCTCAATGTCCTCGCCCAGCCGGATGAGCCGGCGGGCAAGAAAGGCACTGTCCCTGCCGGCGGCGAGATTGTCATGAAGCTTCGGCTTTTTTATTTCGGTGAGCCGGTCGTAGATTCCTTCCAAGGAGCCGAATTCGGCGAGGAGCTTTGCCGCCGTCTTCGGCCCCACCCCAGGGACCCCAGGAATGTTGTCCGAGGTGTCGCCGATGAGGGCGAAGAAGTCGGTCAGGTGCTCCGGTTCGATATTATATTTTTCTGCCACCGCCGTTCGGTCCAGAAGCCGGTCGTTCATGGGGTCCCAGAAAGTGGTGCGTTCGTCCACCAACTGCAAAAGGTCTTTGTCGCCGGAGACGAGAACTACGGGCTGCCCGGTTTTTTTCTGGAAAGCGGTTGCCGAAGCGATGAGATCGTCAGCCTCGCATCCCTCCCGCTCCAGAACCGGGATTCGGTAGGCTGCAACGATCTTTTTGATCCAGGGGATTTGCACCGCCAAGTCGTCCTGCATTCGAGGCCGGTTGGCCTTGTATTCCGGATAGATCGTGTGCCGAAAGTTGGGGCCTTTGGTGTCGAAGGCAACTGCCAGGTAGCGGGGGGCTTTTTCTCGGATCAATCGCAGGAGAATGTTGGTGAATCCGAGGATCGCATGAGTGGGCAAACCGCTGCTGTTTGAGAGTGGCGGAAGGGCATGATATGCGCGATGAATATAGGCGCTGCCATCGAGCAGATAAAGGGGTTCTGGTGTGGACATAGCGGAAATATCGATAGTCTCGTAAAAAGCACTATTTCTGGCGGGCGTGAACGCCGAAGTAATAATATAAGAAGTATGGCCCCGTCGGAATCGCAGGTTTTATGAATTTCGAATATTACCAGCTCAAGGGGGAATTCGCAATCGCCGAGTCTGCCGGGACTTATGTCGATATGAGTCGATAATCTTTTGAAATTTCTTGTCAAATTTTATGTTTTTTGTTTTAAGTTCGGAGGCGAGATGTCGATATGTTTCACAAGAAACAAGTAGAAGAGGAGGGCTTGCCAGAGCGGCCGGTCTTCTTTAGAATATAAGGACGGAGCACCAGCAGTGCAGGAGTTGTTATGAAAGTTTCGAAGTTTGTCCCGCAGATCAAAACAGAAAATAAAATTCAGACCCAGAAGGGCGAAAATGCCCTCCTCAAGGCCGCTGTTTCTCCCGACAACACCGATCGGGTCGACCTGTCCACCGGCTCGCAAGACGTACAGAAGATGCGGGAAATCCTGCAACAGACCCCCGATATCCGCACGGAAAGGGTCAGCGATCTCAAGGAACGGATCGAGCGTGGCGAATATCGGCCCGCGCCGCAGGAGGTGGCTGACCGGATGCTCGCAGGCCTTCTCTCCGAAGATCTTAACAATATCTGATCCCGGCTTATTCCCGACCCCGCCCGGTTCATTTCCTCATTTCCCCTAGATCCGATTCTTCATTTCGGCCATCTGTGGCTCATGGCGACTCTCATTTGCTGTGGCTAGGAAGCTGACGAGAAAGTTGCCGATAGAGGGCCTCTCCAAAGCCCACCCCTTTGCCTTGGGAGAGGGTGTGGGCGAGCTGTTCATCACGGATGCTCCGGTACATATTCCCGGCGTACCCGCCGTCGAGGAGGCCGCTTTTCGGAACGCTTTTCCGCATGGTGGCCAAGAGCTGCCGAAGCATGATGGCCTCGAAGTCGGCACAGGCTTTCCGCAGCTTTTGATCTTTCAATTTATCTGGAGTAACGGCCGGGATCTTGAGTCCGATCTGGGACGGAACGCTTGCAGGATTCACGGGTTATCCCTTCATCAGATGATTTTGAGCTCGGCCTGCAGGACGCCGGCGGCCTTCATCGATTGGAAGATGGCGATCAAGTCCTGAGGGCTGGCACCCACCGAATTGAGGGCTCGGACTACTTCGCCGACGGTGGTTCCCTCTCGGAGAGTGACGATCCGGTCGCCTGGCTGCCCGCCCTCTGTTTTCCCTTCCTGGACGGGAGCGATCTGGAGGCTGAGGTTGCCGTGGGAAAGGGCAAGACGGGCACCGCGGATGTTTTCGCCCATAACCACGGTTCCGGTCCGCTCGTCGAGAACGATCTTGGCCGGGCTGTCCGGAGTGACTTCAAGAGGTTCGAGGTCTGCCAGCAGGGCGATCTCGTTCTGGCGGTATGCTTTGGGGATAGCGATCCGAACGGTGCCCCCGTCATGGGCCTGAGCGTAGTTGCCGCCGAGGAAGCGGTTGATGACCTTTTCCATGCGAGCGACCGTGGTGAAATCGGGAGAATTGAGTCTGAGGGTGATCTCCTTCTTGTCGTTGAAGCAAACCGGCACCTCCTGTTCCACTGTGGCGCCGTCCGGGATGCGGCCGACGGTCAGGTGGTTTTCCCGGAAACGGAAGCGAAAGCGAAAGTCGGTACGCGGGTTGCCGCCAATGCTGAGCGGACCTTGGGCAATGGCATACACCTTGCCGTCGAGGCCTTTGAGCGGGGTAGCTACCAGGGTACCCCCCTTGAGAGAGGTGGCATCTCCGAGAGAGGAGATGGTTACGTCGATCGCCTGGCCCCTCTTCACGAAAGGGGGCAGCTTGGCCGTAACCATCACTCCGGCCACGTTTTGGACCCGAATTCTATCCTTGTCCACCTGCACGCCCATGTTCTCCAACATGTTGATGAGCCCTTGGGTGGTGAAGCCGGCATAGCGGCCGTCGCCGGTGCCGTCGAGGCCAACCACCAGGCCATAGCCGACGAGCTGGTTCTCGCGCACCCCCTTGATTGAGGCGAGATCTTTGATCCTAGCCGCTTCTGCTTGCGAGGCCATCGCCAGGATCAGGGCCATTGTCGTCAGGAGAAGATTTCTCCGCACACTCGCCTGCTTCTTCATGATCCACCTCTTTTGGGTAAGAGATTCGCGGCACCCGCGATCCCTGCCAATTTTCCCTTTTCGGTGAAGTTCCATTTGACTGATGAGCTCAGCAAGCTACGTGCCATGGGACTTGCGGGCGGCGGCCCGATTCCGCGAAACCGGACTGTTCCTTGAGAGGACGGGCAAAGCGGGATTCATCGCCAGATCGACGGAACGGCAAAAGTTGGCAACGAGCGGCAAAATTTTCCCCATGATTGAGCCAGAAGATGAGCTCAGCAGACGATTTCGTTTCGTGATGAATTGAAGAGAAAGGAACGCCGTTCAAAAGGGCCAGATCACATCAAGCCCTCGGGCCAGCCAGCCGGGCTCCTGCTTGTCGCTGAGCGCTCCCTGGCCGGTATATTCGATGCGGGCATCGGCGATGTAAGAAGAGAGGATGGAATTGTCGGGGGAGATGTCATCTGGCCGGACCAGGCCGGAGAGGATGATGTACTGGGTTTCGTTGTTCAGCCGCACTTCCCGGTAGCCCCGGATCATCAGGTTGCCGTTCATGGTGACGTCGACTACCCGCGCCGAAAGAGTGGCGGTGACGGTGCTGGCCCGCTTGGTTTCGGCTTTACCGTCGAAGTCATTCGTGAGTCCCGCCTGGAGTGCTTTAGTGCCAGGAACGAAGTTGCCGTCGTGTTTGTGCAGCCATTTCTCGAAGCCGAACAGGGAGGAAAGATCACCGGTCACGTTTGATTTCCGTTGTGTTTTGGTGGCGGCCTGCTTGTCGCCGTTGGAGGTTTCGACGATCATGACCAGCAGAATATCCCCCACGTGGCTGGCGCGGCGGTCGCTGTATAGATCAGAGGCTGCATCGGCGTTAAAGATGCTGCCTTCCGGCGGGCGGACCTTGCGGGCGGCAATTCGCGGCAAATCGTAGCGGGCAGGCAGAGCGGCGGTTGGAGGCGGGGGGCTGCCGGCGGCGCAACTGCCCAGGAATAGGGCCAGAGAAAGGATTGCCAGCAGGCGAAATAAGGGGGTCATCGTTCTCTCCTTTTTTTCGGGAACGGGGCACAGAGTGGCTAGAATGGTGACCAGATCGCCCCGCTTGACCAATGGCGGCTCTTCGAGGTAACGAGTGTATAGGACCTTTCCCGGCCCCACCGAGATCTTCAGCTTTTTGCCGATGGCGGCTGCTGGATCGGTGACCACCCCGGGCCCGAGGAAGGTGATGTCCCGTCGGACGGTGTCGATATCCGCGTCTGAAAGCAGATGGGCCCGCGCCAGGGCTCTGGCCGCGCAAGCGACCTTCCTGAAGAGCCGCAAGTCGGCCCACATTGTGATGGGGCCGTATTCTTTGCCGGCGACCAGGATAGCCACCCGCAGAGTTTTGCGGCCCAGATGTTCCCCTTCCACTTGGTTGATCAGCCGGTATCTCATGGCACCGGGCGGAATGGCGAGAGAAACAGGTTTGGAGGTAAAGTTGGCGATCTCCAGGTTTTCGGGGGAAAAGGAAGTGTGCGCGAGGACGATTTTCCGGAACATGGCCGCCAGTTCTTGCTCGCCCAGAATTTTCGCCGGGTGATCCGTGGCGGCTGCGGGCAAGGCGAGCAGAAGGGCAACCAGAAAAACCGCAAACGACAGAGCCGTGCGCATTTTTTGTTCCTTACCGCATCAGGTTGGTGCTGACTTGGAGCATCTGGTCGGCGGCCTGGATCGCTTTTGAATTTACCTCGAAGGCGCGCTGGGTGGTGATCAGGTGAATGAGCTCTTCGGTGATGTCCACGTTGGAAGTCTCCATGTACCGTTGCATGATGGTGCCGGTGCCTTCTACCCCCGGGTTGTTTTCGATGGGATCTCCCGATGCCTCGGTGGGCAGGTAGAGGTTGCCCCCCTCGCTTTTCAGGCCTCCTGGGTTGATGAAGTTATAGAGGGTGATCTGTTGCGAAGCCAGGATGTCCTGGTTGGCGTCCTTGGCCACCAGCATGCCGTCCGAGTCGATGGAGATGGTGGTCGTTTCAGGAGGAACGGCGAATTCAGGCTGCAGCCGATCGCCTTGGGGGGTCACGATATAGCCGTCGGCGTCCTTCGTGAATGTGCCGGCCCGGGTATAGTATTCCACGTCGTTGTGCATGATCTTGAAAAAGCCTGCCCCTTCGATGGCCCAGTCGAGATCGTTGCCAGTCTCCACGAAGTCACCCTGGGTGAAAATTTTTTGGTTAGCGACGGGTCGGCTGCCCATGCCCACCTGGATGCCGGTGGGAATCTGGCCGTCGGAGGAGGTGGGCACCCCTACGGCCTGGATTTCCTGGTAATAAAGATCTTCGAACTGGACCCGGCTTTTCTTGAAACCGGAGGTATTGACGTTGGCCAGGTTGTTGGAGATGACATCGAGCTGCAGCTGCTGGCCCAGCATGCCGGTGCGGGCGGTATAAAGTGCGCGAATCATGGTAAAATCTCCTTCAAGAATCAGCCGGTGCTAAGTGGGCAGGGTGCCGACCTGGCGAACAGCCATTCCGTCCAAATCATCGATGGCTTGGATCATTTTTTGCTGGCTTTCCGTGGTTCTGGTCACCTCGATCATGCCGATCATTTCCGACATGGCGTCCACGTCGCTGCTTTCCAGATACCCCTGGCGGACAGAGAAGTTTTGGGCCGGCTCTTCTCTGGTTGTTCCCTCGCTCTTCAATCGGTATAGGCTTTCCCCTTCCTTTTCAAGGGCATCCGGATCGGCGAAGGAAACAATTGCCAATTGATCGACCAACTGGCCTTTCGACAAGATCTCTCCTCGCTGGCCGATTTGCACCGATTCGCTGTCCAGCTGGATCGTCCCCCCTTGGCCCAGGACTTGGTCTCCCATCTGGGTGACGAGTTGGCCCTGGCCATTCAGACGGAAGGATCCGTCTCGGGTATAGCGGACACCATTCGGGGTCCGGATGCGGAAGAACCCGTCGCCGTTGATCGCTACCTGGAGCGAGTCGCCGGTTTGTTCCAGGCTCCCCTGGCCAAAGTCGGTACCAATTTTGAGCCCCTTGGCAACTCTTTGACGTCCGCCGGCGGTGCGGAGAAGGACCTCATCAAAGGTCACGTGGTTCTTTTTGTAGCCGGTGGTGTCGGCATTAGCCAAATTATTGCTGATCTGATTAAGTTTTTCGGTCTGGAGCCGCATGGTTTCCAGACTTTCGATAAGACCGAGACGGTTTTGAACAAACATTTTTATCCTACGATGTTGGGGTTCAACGGAAAAATTAGCAAACTCCGTGCCATGGAAGGGCCAATCGCGGCAAAGACACCAGCAGCAAGGGAAGGACCCTGAAGGGGAAAGCGGCGACGGCCGGCCCACCGGCAGGGCTGCCTGCGGCCGGTGGGCACATTTTTCCCACTGCCAATGCCGCTAAGGTTGGTAGTTCTGGTTGGTGCGGTAGATGAAGGCGAGAATCTCCGTCACCACCAAATAAGTGGAAGGCGGGATTTCAGTATTGAGGTCGATCAGGGACAAGATCTCCGCCAAGTCGGCATCTTCGTGAATGGGGATGTCGTACTCCCGTGCCAGGGCGATGATCCGCTCGGCCAATGCACCTGCTCCCTTGCCGGTCACTACGGGAACCGTGTCCTGGTCGCGGTCATAGCGGAGGACGACCGCCTTGGAGCGCGATGAATTCTTGCCGGATCGTGGTTTATCGGGCATATTTTATCAGCGATCAGCACTTACAAGTGGCTGAGTTTGAGTGTGGTTTCTACTTAATGGTATTTGATCAGGGATTGCAAGCCGGCATTTTGCTTCGGCGGTACAAGCGCTTTCTGGCGGAGGTCGAGCTGCCGGGCGGAGAGGTGCTCACTGTCCACTGCCCTAATTCGGGAAGTATGCAGGGCTGCCTTGCCCCGGGTAGCCCGGTGATGATCTCCCGGGCGGCCAACCCGGCCCGCAAGTATCCTTACACTCTCGAGATGATCCGAGTGGATTCCACTTGGGTGGGAATCAATACCGGTCTCACCAATCGGTTGGTAAAGGAGGCGCTTCTTGCCGGCCGGATCGAGGAGATCGGACCGCTCACCGGGATCGAAAGCGAGGTGAAGGTTTCGGATCACAGCCGTCTTGATTTTCTGTGCCGCCAAGGTAAAAAAAGGCTGTATCTCGAGGTAAAGAACTGCACCCTGGCGATGGAGGGCTGGGCCCTTTTCCCGGATGCAGTCACCGCTCGGGGGACCAAGCATCTGCAAGAGCTGCTCGCCCTGAGCCGGGCCGGCCATGGGGCGGCGGTTCTGTTTTGCGTTCAGCGCGCCGATGCCGAGCGTTTCCGGCCGGCCGCCCACATTGATCCCCTCTATGCTGAGACCCTGCGGGAAGTGCATCGACAAGGGGTGCTGGCCCTGGCCTACCGGGCCGCGGTCAGTCCGGAGCGGATCAAGATCGTGGAGGGGCTGCAGGTCTTTCTCTGAGTTCTTCTCGTGGGCGCGGGAATGACGTAAAATACCGGGTGGCGGACCAGCGAGGACTTCGGGTTTCACAAGAGCTTGACGCTTCTGGAACCCCGGTGAAGTTTCATCCTCCTAATACTTCGCATTGACAGGAACATGACCGACGAACATGCATCCCTACGGGCCGTAGTGCTGTTGAGCGGCGGCCTTGATTCCACTACGACCTTGGCCATCGCCCGCGACGAAGGCCGCTGCTGCTTCTGCCTGAGTTTCGCCTACGGGCAGCGGCAGGCAATCGAGCTCAAGCGGGCCGCCGCTGTCGCCGAACGGCTGAGGGCCGAACGCCACTTGGTCCTGCGGCTCGATCTCGACCGAATTGGCGGTTCGGCTTTGACCTCTGATCTCGATGTGCCCAAGGGCCGGAACTATGAGGAGATGGAAAGCGCCATTCCAGTCACCTACGTACCCGGCCGCAACACCATTTTCCTCGCCTATGCGGTGGCCTGGGCGGAAACCCTCCGGGCGGCGGAGATCTACATCGGGGTGAATGCCCTCGATTACAGCGGCTATCCCGACTGCCGTCCCGAATTCCTGGCCGCCTTCGAAAAGACGGCCAACTTGGGGACCCGGGCGGGAAACGAGGGGAAGCGGTTCGCCATTCGGGCGCCGCTCCTTCACCTCTCCAAAAAAGAGATCATTCAGAAAGGCCTGGCCCTGGGGGTGGATTATGCCCTCACCCACAGCTGCTACGACCCGGATGAGGAGGGTCGGGCCTGCGGCGAATGCGACTCCTGCCGCTTACGCCTCAAAGGGTTTGCCGAGGCCGGCATTCCCGATCCGGCCATTTATCGTGGGGGGAGACCATGACTGCTCTCGAAAAATCTGATCTCGGCGGCCTGTTTATGGCCGGTCTTCCGGGCACTGTCCTTGACCCCTCCACTCTTGCCCTCATCGAAAAGGACCGGGTGGGCAATTTCATCATCTTCAGACGCAACGTGGCAGATCCCGGCCAACTGCGCCGCCTCTGCAGCGACCTCCGGGAGACCTGCCAGGCGAGCGGCCTGCCCGCCCCTCTCATTGCCATTGACCAGGAAGGGGGAACCGTTGCCCGGCTGCCGGCCCCATTCACCCAGTTTCCCGATGCCCGAGTGCTGACGGCCGCGGCCGACCCCCGACAGGCTCTGACCGATTATGCCCGCACTTGCGCCCGGGAGCTGCGGGAGGTGGGTATAAACATGAATCTGGCACCGGTCCTCGATGTCTGCCCCGAGGATGAAGGGCGTTTCATGGAGCGCCGTTCTCTGGGCGCTGACCCTGGAGAGGTGAGCCGTTGGGGTCGGCTCGTCATCACTATCCTGCAGGAGGAAGGGGTGGCGGCCTGCGGCAAGCACTTTCCGGGCCTGGGCGCGGCGATTCTCGATCCCCACGAGCGGCTGCCGCGGGTGGACCGCTCCCCGGCCGAGATCAGACGGCAGGACCTGCCCCCTTTCCGGGAAGCGGCCGCGGCCGGTGTGGCCGCCATCATGACCTCCCACACTCTCTATCCGGCGTTTGACCGGGAGTGGCCGGCCACCCTGTCCCGGCCCATCCTTACCGGGCTCCTCCGGGAAGAGATCGGCTACCAGGGGATGATCGTCACCGACGATCTTGAAATGGGGGCGATCGAAAAGGAAGGTCCCTTGGACGCGGCCGCCCTGCGGTCCTTTGAAGCAGGGGCCGACCTGCTCCTTATCTGCCACGACCACGGCAAAGTGCGCGCGGCCCTTCAGCGGCTGGCCGCGACCGTCGCCGCCGGCCGCATCTCCCCTTCCCGTCTGGAAAGTTCCCTGGCCCGGATCGCCACCGTGCGCCGCCGGTTTGCCGATGCCTGATCTTCTTCGGTGCTTTCGCAGCATGCCATCGGCCACTCAAGATGGCCAAGCCTAAAGTTCGATATACAAGGAGTGGCGGTGTCGCGGATGCGGAGGTATATATGAGGTATGTTGAGCATTCCGCGCACCTCCCGCGACACCGCGGATCGGACTTTTTGCGATGCCATCATCCTGTTGAAATCACCCGGGGACCATCATCATTGTAGTTGCAAACCCGCGAATGACGTGGCTATATTGAAGAACCGTCTGACGCTTTAGTGTGAGAGCCTTCCCGGCCTGATAGCCGGGAGAAACCTGCAAAAAGCACTGGAGGAGCTTGATGGAACTGCAAATCGAAGGCCGCAATCTCGACATTCGGAAATCCTGGCAGGAGAAAATCGAGGAGGAGCGGGAGCGTCTCACCCGGCATCATCCCGGGCTGGTGCATCACCTCCGGGTCTCGGTTGAGGAAACCTCCCGCCACAAGGCCGGGGGGTATGAGGTCCTCCTGGTGGCTTCCGTGCCGAACGACACCGCGGTGGTCAAGCGGAAGGGCGAAAAGGTCTGGTCAGTCCTGGGGGAGGCCTTCGATACCCTGGGATTGCAGATAGTCCCTTTCTGAAAGAAAAAAAGGAAGTGATCGCGGGTGCCGCAGATTTGCGCAAGAAACGGCCCGCTTCAGCTCACTATGTGGGCGGGAACGCTCGCGCAAAGATGAAGTATCCGTGATCACTTGTCCATAAAACGACCCGACATGAATGCAATGCAGCAGGCCGACATCGGATCGGCCTACCTGGAAGAAAAGGAAGAAAGCCTGGAAGGGCGGATCGCCGCCCGCAAAAAGGAACTGGCCGACCGGCTGCTCATCCTCGGCCATCACTACCAGCAGGACAGCATCTATCAGTTCGCCGATTTCACCGGCGATTCGCTGAAGCTTGCCCGGGAGGCGGCCCTGGCTCGGGACCGGGAGTACATTGTCTTCTGCGGAGTCCATTTCATGGCGGAGTCGGCCGACATCCTCACCGCCGCCAACCAGAAGGTCATCCTTCCCGACCTGCGGGCGGGCTGCCCCATGGCCGACATGGCCTCCATCGCGGATGTGGAGGGAGCTTGGCAGGAGCTCACCGGGGTCACCGAAGGGGCCAAAATCGTACCCATCACCTACGTCAATTCCTCCGCCCGCATCAAGGCGTTTGTGGGGGAGGGAGGCGGCTCGGTCTGCACTTCTTCCAACGCCGAGCGTGTGCTGACTTGGGCCCTGGAGCAGGGCGACAAGGTCTTCTTTTTTCCCGATGAACACCTGGGGCGCAATTCCGCCTACGCCCTGGGCATTCCGGAAGAAGAGGTGGCCCTCTGGGACCGGGAGAAGCCCCTGGGCGGCAACTCCCCGGACCAGCTCAAGAAGGCCAAGGTCATCCTCTGGAACGGCTTCTGCAATGTTCACATGCTCTTCACCGCGGAGCACGTTAAGATGTGGCGGCAGAAAGACCCGAACATCCGGATCATCGTCCACCCCGAGTGCCGCCACGAAGTGGTGCGCCTCGCCGACCTCTACGGCTCGACCGAGGGCATCATCAAGGCGGTGCGGGAGTCCCCGGAAGGCACCAGCTGGGCCATCGGCACCGAGATCAACCTGGTGCATCGGCTGCGCAAGCAGTACCCGGACAAAAAGATCCATCTGCTCGCCCCCTTCCAGTGCCTGTGTTCCACCATGTACCGGATCAAGCCCGCCTACCTGCTCTGGGTGCTCGATCATCTGGCCGCCGGCGAGGTGGTGAACCAGATCACTGTTCCAGCCGACATCGCCGAGAAGGCGAAGCTGGCGCTCGACCGCATGCTTCAAATCTGATCCGGGCCACAGGCACCGCATCTTCGCGCGATCGCTCTCGTCCGCATAGCGCTGCTATAGCGGCCGGTCGCGCTTGCGCGAGTTGACGATCCGCCCTGCCACAAACACCAGATTCCGGCGGGCGGGAATGCCGAAGCAACAATTTAA
>JARRJE010000030.1:2179-4737 GCA_037379765.1 Deltaproteobacteria bacterium | reverse complement strand
CGCAAAAACTACGATGACGTCTAATCTGCGGCACCTGTGACCGCGGATCGTGATCAAATGCAGTTTTTGATCTGGTAGAATATTCGAATGAAAAGAATTTACCTCGACAACAACGCCACCACGCCGCTTGATCCGGCGGTGCGGGAGGCGATGGCGCCCTATCTGGCGGTGCGGTTCGGCAATCCGTCGAGCGCTCACTTGGAGGGCGAGGTCGCCCGGGACGCGGTGGAGCTGGCCCGGGAAAAGGTGGCGGCCCTGCTCGCCAGCGCCCCCGGCCGGGTGGCCTTCACCAGTGGCGGCACCGAGGCCAACAACACTGCCATCTGGAGTGCGGTGGCCGCCTTCCCCGAGAAGAAACACCTCATTTCCTCCCGGGTGGAGCACGACTCCGTGCTGCAGCCGCTTTTCTTTCTACGGGACCGGTTCGGCTACGAGGTGGAGCTTTTGCCGGTGGACGGCGACGGCGGCCTCGATTTGGAAAAGCTGGCCGCGGCCATTCGCCCGGACACCTGCCTGGTGACGCTCATCGGCGGCAACAACGAGACCGGGGTAATGTGGCCGGTTGCCGAAATCGGCGCCCTCTGCCGGGAGCGGGAAGTGCTCTTTCACTGCGACGCCGTGCAGCTCATCGGCAAGACCGCCGTGCACCCGGAGGAGCTTGCCGTTGATTATCTTTCCCTGGCGAGCCACAAGCTGCATGGCCCCAAAGGGATCGGCGCTTTGTGGGCCCGCCGCCGGGCGCCGCTCACCTCCCTCATCATGGGCTCGGGCCAGGAAAGCGGCCGGCGGTCGGGTACGGAAAATGTGCCAGGGATCGCGGGCTTTGGCGCGGCCTGCGAGCTGGCCGCCGCGGCCCGGTCCGAGGAGACCCGGGTGGCGGCCCTGCGCGACGGGCTGGAGGCCGGGGTGCTGGCCGCTGTCGACGAGGTGCGCATCAACGGCCGGGCCCTGCCGCGCCTGCCCAACACGAGCAACCTGAGCTTCAGGAACTGCTCGGCAGCGGCTCTCATCCAGGATCTCGATCAGCTGGGGTTTGCCGTCTCGGCCCATGCTGCCTGCCACTCCGGCGATTCCGCTGCCTCCCACGTGCTCATCGCCATGGAGGTACCCGAAGACTATCTCTACGGCACCCTGCGGGTGAGCTTGAGCCGCTATACCACCGAAGCCGAGATCGACGCCTTTCTCGCCGCCCTTCCCGAAGTGATCGCCAAATCCCGCCAGGTGATGTAGGTCCTATCTTGCTGCTCAAGAACTACAGACTGGAAATATTCAGGCCCGAGTGCAATGCGAGTTTTCAATCGCTGCATTGCCATGCGCATCTGGAGGAGGATATCGGCGAGGTCATCCCTTATCTGAATGCGGTGCTGGGAGGCACCGGATTTACCCAATCCCCGCCTTCCGTCATGTTCCGAGTCCACGGCCGGCTGATCGCCGTTCATCCCCGAAAGATTTCCATCAATGCCTTGCGGGATGCAGAAGAAGCAGAGAAGGTGGTCGAGTGGTTGAAAAGAGAGATCAACGAGGCCTGGGAAAAACGGCATGAGATCACGCCGGAATATGGCATCGCCAAAAAACCGCAGCCCATGGAAGTCCTCAAGCTGTTGCCCAAGACCAACTGCCGGGAATGCGGACAGCCGACCTGTCTGGTGTTTTCGGCCCTGATCGTGCAAGGCGCCAAAGGGCCGGCGGACTGTCCGGCATTGGATGGTGAACAGAAACGGTTGCTGTCCGAATATCTCGATCAATTCAAATTCTGCGAATTCTAGCCCTCATCAGGAGCCCGTCACCCTGTCACGCAGGGCCACAGCCGGCGGCCTCCTTTGCTTCCCCTGACCAACTCGCCCTCGGATTTGCGGCGCAAGAATCGGGTGGGCATCGCCAGCCCACCGTGTAGAATGGCCGCATGAACGATTATCACCGCATTGCCCTCGCCATCCGCTATCTGGACGAGTGCCACACCGAGCAGCCCGATCTGGCGACTCTCGCCGCACGCGTCGGTTTGAGTCCCTTCCACTTCCATCGCCTGTTTACTTCTTGGGCGGCGGTCACGCCCAAGGATTTCCTGCAGTGCCTGACCCTATCCCACGCCAAACGATTGCTCCACCAAGGGGAGAGCGTTCTGGATGCGTCCCTGGCGGCAGGGCTTTCCGGGCCGGGCCGGCTGCACGATCTCTGCGTCACCCTGGAGGCGGCCTCGCCTGGCGAGCTGAAATCGGGCGGCGCGGGCTGGACCATAGCCGCCGGGTTTGCCGAGAGCCCCTTCGGTCGATCTCTGGTGGCCGAGGGTCCCCGCGGCATCTGTTGGCTCTCCTTCATCGAACCTGAAAGCGAAGAGGCGGCGTGGACTGCGCTTCAGGCGAGCTGGCCCCGGGCGCGGCTGCAGCGCGATGACGCCATTGCCGCCCGGCTGACCGTAAGGACCTTCGCGCCGCCCGGGCGAGCCCGTGCAGGCTCCCCTTTGCGGGCGATGGTGCGGGGGACTCCCTTCCAGGTGCGGGTGTGGCGCGCCCTGCTGGAGGTCCAGTCGGGGACCCTCATCAGCTACGGACGGCTGGCCG